>CANJRV010000026.1 GCA_947476825.1 Bacteroidota bacterium
GATAGCCCAGCAACACTAAAAAATAAGGAGAATAACTTGGGCGGCGCACACGCTTTTCGTTCCAATCTTTTTGCTTGCTTCGCCGCAAAAAGGATTTCCACTACAATCGTTGCCGCAATGCATCCACTAAACAAACTCATTTTCTCATTAAATATTTTGTTTGGCCTTTTTCATTTTATAGGTTTTAGCAAATAAAATTAAAGGCAAAATACAAAGTACAAACAGTGCCATGTATTGAAAAATGTTGATATAGGTAAGTATATAGGCTTGTTTAAAAACTATGCCATCAAGTATTGTATACGTTTGTTTGGTAGCGATAGCTGCATCGCTTGTATTGCGCATCAGGGCTTGTGAAACAGTATTCACCCGTTCGATTGTAGCAGCATCATAAGTAGACAAACTGCTTAACAAATCGGCTCGATGTTGGGCAGATAATCTATCCGAAAAAACACCTATTAAAGCTACACTGATAGATCCACCTATTTGTCGTATCATACTACTCAAGCCTGAGGCAGAGGCAATATCACGTCCTTCTAAACCACCCAAAATCATATTGGTGAGTGGAACAAATAATAAACCTAAACCAAAGCCACGCAATATTAATGGCCAGAAAAATTCTGAAGAAGCAGTAGCTGGTGTAATGATAGTGGAGCACCAAAACACAAAGCAAGCTGTAATCATAAATCCTGCTGCAATGAGGAATTTAGGTTGTGCTCCTTTTTGCAAACTCATACCCACCAAAGGCATACACATCCCGGTGAGTAAAGCACCAGGTGTAAATAATGCACCTGTTTGCTGTGCCGTAAAACCAAGAAAACGTTGCATATAAATAGGAATAATAAAAACAGTTCCAAATAATACGAACCCCAAAATAAAACTCATGGTAACACCAATAGAGACATTTCCTTTTTTAAGAACTCGCAAATCAACGATAGGGTTTTTGACGGTCAATTCACGCCAAATAAATCCAATAATGGAAACTACAGAAATTATAAATACGGTTAAAATATAGCGAGATTCAAACCAATCTTCTTGTTCGCCTTGTTCTAAAAATAATTGCAATCCGCCAATGCCAGCAATCAGTAAACCCATACCTAACCAATCTACACCGCCTTCCATTTTTTTCTGAAAAGGATTATTCCTAATGTATTTGATAGTTAAAAAAACTGCGATAATACCAAAAGGAACATTTACGTAAAAAATAACTGGCCAAGAAAAATGATCTATTAAATAACCACCAAATAAAGGACCTAATGTTGGACCCAAAATGACACCCATCCCAAACATAGCACTTGCCATTCCTAGTTTTTCCTTCGGATAAATTTCTGCCAATATAGATTGTGAAGTTGCTATCAAAGCCCCACCACCAATGCCTTGTATGAATCGCCAAAAAACCAACATCCATATACTAGTGGATTGTCCGCACATGAAGGAAGCGATGGTGAAAATGGCTACTGAACAAGCGAAATAATTTTTTCGACCAAACTGTGAAGACAACCAACCACTCATAGGCACTACGATCACATTGGCAATGGCATAGGCTGCTATCACCCAACTTACTTCGCTAAAGGTGGCACCAAGATTACCAGCCAAGGTAGTAGTTGCTACATTTACAATGGTCGTATCTATCAATTCTAATAATGAACAAAGTATCACCGTGAGTGTAATAATCACTCGCCGCGCACCGTATTCTACTAAACTATTTGGATCTGGGTTACTCATGAATAAATGAAAACATTAAGACACACGAACTACCACTTTTACATTCATACCAGCGCGTAACTCTTTGCTTTTATTTGTATTTTTAATGGATATTCGGACAGGAATTCTTTGTACTATTTTTACAAAATTACCAGAAGAATTATCTGGTGGCAATAATGAAAATTTAGAACCGGTAGCGGCACTAAAACTTTCTATTTCCCCTTCAAAAATATCGTTCGGATAGGCATCTACCTTGATGTTTACTTTTTGTCCCACTTGCATTTTTTCCAATTGGGTTTCTTTGAAATTTGCAGTGATCCAAAGTGAGCTTTCGTCAACAATAGAAAATAAATTTTGACCTACCGAAACCAATTGACCCAATTGTACATTCTTACGTGAAACATAACCAGTAATTGGAGAAACTACAGTGGCATAGCTCAATTGTAATTTAGCAAAATCCAATTCAGATTGCTTTTGTTCGATGGTCAATTGTGCCAATGAAATTTGCTTCGCAGCACTGCCTTCTTGTGCCGATGTAACGGATGTTTGCACTTGGCTTACATCCTTTTGTTTTTCTGCAATTTGCAATAACTTTTCTGCCAATTCTTTCTCCGCTTGAATGCCATCAAATTGTTGTTGTGTCACAGACTTCGAAGCCAATAAATTCTGATATCGTTTAAAATCTTCAGTGGCTTTCCATACTCGAATTTTTGCCGATTCGATGTTTGCTTCTGAGGTACCAATATTACTTGTACTCACTTGTGAAGAGGCGTTCGCGGTATGCACATTAGCACGCACAACTTCCAAATTTGCTTTGGCATTTTGCAATGCAATTTCGGCTTGCTTCACTTTAATTTGCAAGTCTCTATCATCGATTCGAAGTAAAGTATCACCAGCCTTGATATACAAATTTTCTTTTACGTTTAATGCGGTTACATAACCTGCAATTCGTGTAGTAATCGGACTAATATTACATTCGATTTGCGAATTTTCTGTGTCTTCATTTTGCAATGCATATTGTATTTTTTTGACACCAAAAAATGCGACAGTAAGTAGTACAAAAACGATAATGATTTGCTTTACAAATCCTTTCTTTTTTTGGGGGGTGGTCGTGGTTTCTTCCATCTTATTTTATTTTATTCTCCAGTAGTTTTAATTAATTTTTGATATGCCAATGATGCATCTATGCTAGCGTTGATGACATTAATTTCTGCTTGTAAAAGTTGAATATCACCATCCAATAAATCGGTAATCACATTGATATGATTATCTACTTTATTTTTCAATACACGTACATTTTCTATTGCATATAATTTAGCTTTATTGGCAAGATCTATTTTAAGTAAAGACAATTTATAATTTTGGTATTGGCTGTACACCTCTTGTTTAATAGCATCTACAAGAATATCCTTATTGAGTTGCAATTGAAACGTATTTAATTTGGCTTCGGTAACTGCTGTTTTATTGGTATACAAAAGTGTTGGATTCCAAGTTACAGAAGCACCAAGATCCAAAGTTCCTTTGAAGGCAGCTTCATTGGGAAATACTCTTTGGTTCGGGTTATTTAAATAACCGTTTCCACCAACTGCAATTACGGGATATACATTTCCGCTCACTACTTTGGTATTAAATTCGGCTGCTTTCTTTCGAGCGTCTAAGGCTTGCAATTCTATTCTATTTTTCATAGCCATTTGCAAATAGTCCTCTGCAACTACAGCGGATACAGTAAAATTACCTGGGTTATTTAAAACCAATTTAGTATAGGTATTCAAACCCAATAACAAATCCAAATTATAATTACTTATTTCCAAACTCGTTTCAATTTCTTGCAAGCTGGTTTCCAAATTAGATTTATTCAAGCTGGCTTTCATTACATCAATTTCCAATGCCATTCCATTTTGTTGAAAATTAGTGATGTCTATCAATCTTGCATTCGCTTGCTCAATAGAATTCTCTACATATTTTTTGGATTGCATCAATTTGAGAAATTGATAATACGCTTGTATGATATTGTACTTAATGTCTAATTTATCTTTATCTGTATCCAATCGAATCGCCTGCTCCAAACATTTTATATTCTCTTCTGTATTGGTCAATCTAAAACCATTAAAAATATTATAGGAAATAGATGCACGATTCGAAAATTGATTGAGTATTTGCGGATTCAATGTCTTGTATACACCCGGTGCCAACTCAACCGTAAAGGGAGTTATATTGTCACTAAGACGGTTATACTGTGCTGATAAATTAATATTTGGAATAAATACATTTTTCATTTGCTCCATTCTATTTTGTATCAATTCAATTTTATTGCGCGATACTTGTAAGGTTTTGCTATTCTGCAAACCCAATGTGATGGCTTCTTCTAGCGAAATGGACTGTGTCGTTTGTGCGATGGATGGTAAAAATACCAGATTCAGTAGGAAACTAAAGCCAATAAAAATCCATGTATAAAATCTTGTATTTATCTGCATATTTTCTACCATTTGTAAGTCAGCCGACAAAAGTAAACATTCAAAGCAGATATACCGTATTAAGCTTGTGTACTATGGGCTATTAACATAAAAATTGAAAGTAGTAAGTCATAAGTCGTAAGTCATAAGTAGTAAGTCGTAAGTAAAAAGTAGAAAGCAAAAAGCATGTACAATTAAGCATCTACAATTCACCATTCAAAATGAACATGATTGTTTTGCTTATTGGTTAGACGCATCATGGTCATCACAAGAATGAAAAAAATCATAGTTCCGACAATACTTTTCAACTTCAAGCTTTTTATTACATTTACATTCTTATATTTTCCTGTGGTAAAAACAAAACCTAAGTCTTCGATATTTAAAAAAATAAAAAAGTTCATCTTCATTCTGTTGATCGCAAATTTGACTTTTATTATTTTAACAAAATGGATCAACACGCCCATTACAACGGTGATGATTAGCTCATTAATCAAAGGAAATGGATTGCAAAGAGATTATATTTCTTATGATGAAATGGGGCGCAACTGCAAGCTAGCCGTGATTTGTTCCGAAGATCAATTGTTCCCTGATCACAATGGATTTGATTTTGATGCTATTAAAAAAGCCATCAAATACAATAATGATCCAAAGCATAAAAAGACGAGAGGCGCAAGTACGATCTCGCAACAAACCGCTAAAAATGTTTTTTTGTGGAATGGTCGCGATTGGTTTCGCAAAGGATTAGAAGTGTATCATACCTTCATGATAGAATTGATTTGGGGCAAAAAAAGAATTTTAGAAACTTACCTCAATGTCGCCGAAATGGGTAAAGGCATTTTTGGTATTCAAGCCGCTGCACAATTTTATTTTCATAAAAATGCAAATGAATTAACTAGAAGTGAAGCCGCATGGATAGCTTCTGTATTGCCCAATCCCGTAATGTATCAAGTAGGAAAACCATCCTCACTTATTGTTAGAAGACATAATTGGATAGTTTCACAAATGAATCATTTAGATGACGATCCTGAGACCATGAAATTGATTAATGACAAGTGATAGCAACAGTATTTGTAAATAGCCCAAAGACTTATGCGCAAATGCTAGATGTTATTAAACTGTAGCGTATTTTTTGAAAAAAAATAAATGCTACAGGGTTACTCCATTTTCAACATGATCAAACCTATCTTTTTATCACGAACTGTTTCGTTATAAGCCGCCACTTCGTGTTGCAGTATAGATTGAAAAGCAGCAATTTCTTTATCTATTTTCGAAGCGATTTCTACATAGCCATCTTGTGCAGCTTGCGACGGCGCAGTGTCTTGATTGGCAGCATCAAAAATACTAGATAGCTTATCATTCAAACGAATCGGAAAGTTCAATACATCTTGTCCGCTCTTGGCTTTGTTTTGGTATAATTTACTTTCAATTGCACTCACTTTTTGACAAATGATTTTACCCAATGAATCTAAATCTTTTGGATATGCATTTCCCATTTTACTACTCAATGCATTGATTTGCGATTGTATATCTCTTATTTTTAAAATAGTTTGTTGCGTCTCTTTAAACTTATTTTTTACTTTATTTAGAAAGGTAAACTGTTTTTCATAATCTTCATTGGATATGGTAAAGTTTGGATCTTTGAGAATAGTAAATGGCATATCCACCGAATCATTTCCTATTTTGATACGGGCTACATACTTGCCTGGCGGGGCTTTATAATTACCCACATTGCCATTCCATAGTACCATGTCTTTGATACTTTCAACTCCTTTTACCTGCAAGTTCCATTGAAAAACATTCATGCCTTTTTCTACTTCACGTAAATCTTCTTTATCGCTGCTTTGGGAACTAAAAGTTCGCAATAAACTGTCTTTATACCATATTTGCATGCTGGCTTTCATTGTATCGTTCCAATCTTTTACCCAATAATCTATATGCATGCCGCCGATAGGATTCATACCTTCATTGATTGCATTTTTATTTTGGTAACCGCCCATACGGTAAAAACTATTCGGTGTAAATACATGTAATTTTTTGGAAAGAATTTTATCATCCACTTGATGTAAAAAACTTAAATTATCCAATATCCAAAAACTTCTACCTTGTGTAGCAACAATTAAATCTCCATCTTTTATACATAAATCAGTAATTGGAACTGGAGGTAAATTGAGTTGGAAAGGTTCCCAATTTTCGCCATCATCTTTACTGATATACATTCCCTTTTCGGTGCCACAATACAACCATCCTTTTTGTACAGGATCTGCTCTTAAACATCTTGTAAAATGATTGTCTGGAATGCCGTTTGTAATAGAAGTCCAGGTTTCACCATAATCGGTGGTCTTATACATGTATGGCGTTTCATCATCCAATTTATATCTTGTACCAACTATATAACAAGTACCTGCATCATAGGGCGAGGCTTCTATACAATTGATCATCATCCATGCTGGCATACCTTTTGGGTTTACTTTTTTCCAATGTTCACCAGCATCCCGGCTCACATGCACAAGTCCATCGTCACTGCCGCACCATAAAATATTTTCTTTTACAGGACTTTCTGCTATCGCAAAAATGGTGCAATAATATTCAACGCCAGTATTGTCTTTGGTGATGATGCCACCACTCGGAGCTTGTTTGCTTTTATCATTTGTTGTCAAATCTGGTGAAATGATTTTCCAAGTTTGTCCTTCATCTTCTGTTACAAATAAATGATTGCCACCTGTGTATAATCGATGCGGATTATGTGGTGAAAAGAGTAATGGAAAATTCCATTGAAAACGATAGGTCAAACTATCGGCACCGGAGCCAATTGGCGAAACAGGATAGGCACTCACCGTTCTATTTTCGCCAGTATGGTGATTGAGTCTGGCAATATAGCCACCATAATTTCCACCATACACAATATCATCATTCAATGGATCTACTGCTATATGTCCACTTTCAAATCCTGCTGTTGAACTCCAATCTTGTGCACCAATACTACCATCATACGTACGACTTAGAATACGCACACTGCTATTGTCTTGCTGACAACCCAATACACGATACGGAAAATGGTGATCTGTAGTAACACGGTAAAACTGTGCAGTAGCTTGGTTGTGGTAAGTGCTCCAATCATGCCCACCATCAAAACTAATTTGTGCACCGCCATCATCGGCAATGATCATACGCTCGCCATCTTCAGGATCTATCCATAAATTGTGGTGATCTCCATGTTGGGTTCTGATGTCTTGAAATGTTTTACCCCCATCTGTGCTTTTATGCATTTCTACATTGCAGATATAAACTAGATTTTCATTTTTTGGATCCACAAATACTTTACTAAAATACCAAGCTCTTTGTCTTATTTTATTTTCATCATTTTGTTTGGTCCAGGTTTCACCGCCATCGCTACTCATGTATAATCCACCATGTTTGCATTCTATAATGGCATAAATTTTTTCGGTATTAGAAGGACAAATTGCAAGACCAATAATGCCTAAAGTATCCTTAGGCAAACCTGGGTTTAAAGAAATATTTTTCCAAGTATCTCCACCATCCATACTTTTCCAAATGGCACTGCCCTCTCCACCACTTTCCATGCTATATGCATTTCGTTTCACACGCCAAGTAGACGCAAATAAAATATCAGGATTGCTTGGATCTATGCTCATGTCTACAGCACCCACTTCATCATTTACGCTTAATGATTTTTGCCAATGTTTGCCACCATCTACTGTTTTGTAAACACCTCGTTCTTCATTGGCACCAAATAAATGTCCGATGGCGCAACAATAAACGACCTCTGGATTTTTAGGATTAAATACAATTTTTGAAATATGCCGACTATCCTGCAAGCCAATGTTCTTCCATGTCTTACCACCATCCGTCGATTTCCACATGCCATTTCCTTCGCTTACATTGCCACGCAAAGTACTCTCGCCAGTGCCAACATAAATCAATAAAGGATCTGTAGGGCAAACTGCTATACTACCAATACTACCACCAAAATATTTATCTGAAATATTTTTCCAATTGTTGCCGCCATCTTTTGTTTGCCACACACCACCACCCGTTGCGCCCATGTAAAACACTTGTTTGTTTTTGTAATCGCCACAAACGCCACTCGCTCTTCCACCACGAAAAGGTCCAATACAACGATAATTGTATTTTGTAAAAAGAAGTGAATCAGAAGGATAATGAGATTGACCAAAAATAAAACTTGGAAGCAAGCAAAGCAGCAGTAAGCATTTTTTCATGATGTGAAAATAAGAATTTGAAAAACAATTTTGGAGAAAAAAATTTACTATATCGCAGAGTCACGAGGCGGAGACTTTTTAGGGAGTTAAGTGGTCATGTTTGCCTCAGTTGCGATAGGCTGAGATTCAATATCTTTTTAAAACTGACGTACGTAAAATTATTTTTTTACATTTACTTTAAATTTTGATTTATGACAATTGAAAGAACGAAAAACGAAGTGATTTTTAGACTTCCTAACAACATTAATTTAGATGACTTGCAAGACTTTGCTGATTATTTTCAGTATCGAACTATTACCAAAAAATCAAAGGCCTCACAAACGGAAGTCGATAATTTGGTTAAAGAAATTAAGAAAGGCAGATGGGATAAGACTAGAAAACAACTAGATTTATGAGAGTTGTAGTTGATACAAATATTGCTTTCAGTGCCATTCCACAACACCGCAGAGTCCCGAGGCGGAGACTCTTCGGGGAGTTAAGGAGGTTTGTAGGTATTCCTTCTCCGCAGATGTGTCCTCTGCACTTATCATGTATGCTAGTAAAATGTTTGTGAGGCACTCTGCGATTTTAAAAGAATAAAGTATATTTCATTCTATATAGATGTGTATAAAAAACTAGCCCAGGAAGGAAGCGTGGGATTTGTGTGTTGGCTTCCTATGTTTCAATATTCGTTCTCATTATCTGAATTAGACAAAGGATGAATAAAGATCATTGTGTCCTTAATTTCTTACAAGAAAAGCGGATCTATAAATTAAATTTTGATCACAAGTAAATGTGTAACTTGCAACGAATACCTTCTAATAGTAATAGTATAAATATTAAATCATGAAATTATTAATAATTACATTAGCAATTACACTTTGCATAATAAATACAAAAGCACAAGTAAATTTTTTACCTCCAACCAACTTTGGTGCAGGCATAAATCCACGATCAATTGTAAGTGCTGACTTCAATGGAGATGGCAATATGGATATAGCTTCTGCGAATTATGGTTCTAATAATGTATCCGTATTATTAGGAAATGGGTTAGGTGGTTTAGGAACTGCGTCAAATTTTGCTGTTGGGACAGCTCCTCAATCGATTACTAGCGCAGATTTTAATGGCGATGGTAAAATGGATTTAGCGATTACAAATGGTTCAGGTAATGTATCCATATTAATTGGTAATGGATTAGGGGGTTTTTCTACCCAAACGAATTTCATTGTTGGGACATCACCGTTCTCAATCATAAGTGCTGATTTCAATGGAGATGGCAAATTGGATTTAGCAACTGCAAATTTAAATTCATTTAATATTTCAATCTTATTAGGAAATGGATTGGGTGGTTTTGGAACAGCCACAAATTTTTCTGTAGGAGGAACATGGACAAACCCTCAATCAATCATAAGTGCAGATTTTAATGGAGATGGCAAACTTGATATAGTCACCGCAAATTACATTGGGGATAATGTATCCGTTTTATTAGGTAATGGATTGGGTAGTTTTTCAGCACCAACATTTTTTACAGTAGGAACAGGACCAGTTTTTCTTATTACTACTGATTTTAATGGAGATGGCAATCTGGATTTGGCGGTAGATAATTATATCTCAAACAACCTATCCATTTTGTTGGGTAATGGATTAGGAAGTTTTTCAACTCCAACAACCCTTGCATCTGGGTTATTTCCATGGTCAATTACCACTGGAGACTTTAATGGTGATGGCAAGAAAGACCTAGTTTCTGCCAATTTGAATAATAACAATAATGTGTCTCTTTATATTGGAGATGGGTTAGGCAATTTTTCATTGCCAGTAAATTTTGTTGCAGGTTCTCAACCATTTCAAGTTATTAGTACAGATTTTAACGGAGATGGCAAAATGGATTTGGCGACTGCGAATAATGATTCTAATAATGTAAGTGTGTTATTAAATATCTCGCCGAGTTGTGCTGATTCTTCACAACTTTTGGCGAGTTTATGCCAAGGACAAGTATATAATTTTTTCGGCACTAACTATTCAAATACTGGGACATATACTCACATTTTTATAAATGGAAACGTAAATGGATGTGATAGTACAGTGGTACTGAACCTTACTGTTAATACACTTCCATCTGTTAGCGGTTATGCATCAGATAGTATTTTATGTTCTGGTGATACGACTTCATTGTTCGGTACAGGCGCATTAAATTATTCGTGGACTGGCGGTGTATTCAATGGGGTTTCATTCATTCCACCAGCAACAAATATTTATACTGTAACTGGAACAGATGCAAATAATTGTAGTAATACATCGAGTATCTCTATTACAGTAAATCTTCTTCCAATTCCTATAATTACCCAAGCAGGATTGTTACTTTCCACAACTACATTTGTAACTTATCAATGGAATTTGAATGGAAACCCTATCGCAGGTGGAACAAATCAAAATTATACTGTAACTCAAAATGGTTCTTATTCTGTCACCGTCGAAAATACAAATGGATGTAGAAATACTTCGACAGGAATAATTGTAAACAACGTTAGTGTCAACAATCTACTTTCTTCCAATACAGTGAATTTGTACCCTAATCCAACAAATGATTTCATTTACATTAAAGGAATAAAACCTCATTGTATAAAAGTTGCCTCTATTCAAGGCTCCATTATTCAAACTTACTTTGAAACTGATAAAATTGATTTGTCGAACATGTCTGAAGGATTGTATTTTATTCAGTTGTTTGACAATGAGAATAACCTTTTTAATATTCAAAAAGTTACTAAATTATAAATGCAGTTTAACTTCCACTCTTTACAATATTCCAAAATAAAATCTGTTCGTGATTTAAAATCGCGAACTGCTATCTGTGGTTTTGCAAACCACTAGCACGAGTTTATTTATTCGTCGCATTTCCTTTTACATTAAAGATAAAAAAAGTTCTTCGAACCAGTTGATCATGGTATGTAAAATAAAATTTGGAAAGATTCTTAGCATTAGGATACCACTCACAAATACCTCCCTGTATAGCCTTTCTTATCTTTTTTTAATTCCTCTACAGATCCTTCAAAAAGCAATTCACCACCGCCTACACCGCCTTCTGGGCCAAGATCTATTACCCAATCGGCATTGCGTATCACATCTGGGTTATGTTCGATGACAACTATCGAATGCCCATTTTCTATCAAGGCTTCGAAGGAGGTCAATAGTTTTTGTATATCATGAAAATGCAAGCCCGTTGTGGGTTCATCAAAAATAAATAAGATGCGTTTATTCAAAAAACTTCGATCTAAAAAAGAAGCCAATTTCACGCGTTGTGCTTCTCCTCCACTCAGCGTATCTGATGATTGTCCAAGCTTGATATATCCTAATCCAACATCCGCAAGCAACTTAATTTTATCTGCTATTTTTTTGTCATTGATAAAAAATTCATGAGCTTCATCTACACTCATATCCAACACATCCGTAATGCTTTTATTTTTGTACTGCACTTCTAAAACCTCCGCTTTGAAACGCTTGCCTTTACAACTTTCGCAAGTCAAATGTACATCAGCCAGAAACTGCATTTCTACAGTCGTTTCACCTTCTCCTTTACAAGTATCACATCGACCACCATCAACATTGAATGAAAAAAATCCTGCGGTATATCCTCTTATTTTTGACAGCTTGATATTGGCATACAAAGCACGAATATCATCGTAGGCTTTGATATAGGTAATCGGGTTGGAGCGCGATGATTTTCCAATTGGATTTTGATCTACCATTTCCACACTTTGTATGGCTTGCAAATCTCCTTTCAATTCGCCAAACTCTCCCGGCTTCATACCAAAATCACCTTTCGCATTGCTTACTGCTGGATATAAAATATGTTTGATTAAACTTGTTTTTCCAGAACCACTCACTCCCGTTACAACACATAACATATTCAATGGAATGGTGACGGTAATATTTTTTAAATTATGCAGTCTGCAATCCGTCAAAATAATTTTATTGACTACTTTACGAATCGGTTTTTGAACAGACACTTGCATAGTGCCATTCAAGTATTGTGCAGTTAAACTTTTTTTGTTTTTTAAAATTTCCTGATAGGTTCCAACAGCAACAATTTCACCACCCAAATGAGATGCAAAAGGACCAACATCAATTATGTAATCACAAGCTCGCATGATTTGGTCATCATGTTCAACAACCAAAACGGTATTGCCCAAATCGCGTAAACGTTTTAATACTTTAATTAATCTGTCGGTATCTCTTGCGTGCAAACCAATACTAGGTTCATCCAAAATATATAAACTGTCGGATAAATTACTACCAATAACACGCGTCAATTGTATGCGTTGACTTTCGCCACCACTCAAGGTATTGGCAGTTCGGTTCAGGGTTAAATAATGCAAACCCACATCCAATAAGGTTTGCAACCTTGTTTCTAATTCAATGACAATTCGTTTGGCAATGGTTTGATCATGTGTATTGAGTTTCAAATTTTGCAACCAAGTATACAAATCATCCACAGGCATATCGAGCAAAGTGCCAATATGTGTATCTTGAATTTTTACGTATAAGGCATCTTTTCGTATGCGCGCGCCTTGACAACTCGGACAAATTGTTTTTCCTCTATACCTTGCTTGCAACACACGATATTGAATCTTGTACATATTTTCTGCTACCATATCAAAGAAGCCAAGTATGCCATGATGACTATGCCACAGCAAATGATTTTCCTCTTTGCTCAAGTCTTTAATAGGTCGATGTATCGGGAAATTATTTTTAGTTTCCGAAATAAATTCTCTTTTCCACTCACTCATTTTATCGCCATTCCAACATGCCACTGCGCCTTCATGGACCGACAAATTTTTGTTCGGAATAACGAGGCTTGGATCTATACCCAAAACCATTCCAAATCCTTCACATTCAGGACAAGCACCATAAGGATTATTGCTCGAAAAAAAATTAGCAGTGGGTTCTTCAAAGCGCATGCCATCCAATTCAAAACGATTACAAAAATGTTGTATTTTTTTTCCATCTACTTCAATAAATACATCTCCATTGGTTTCGTCAAAAGCCGTTTGTATACTATCTGACACGCGATGCAATTCGTCTTGTTCAAACGCTTTCGCCACCAATCGGTCTATTAAAATAAATGTATTCTTAAAATCAATTTCTATATTTTCACTAGCTAAAATATCTTCAATTTGTAAATATTCTTTTTGTTGAATTTGATACAAACGGGTGAATCCTTTTTGCAATAAATCATTCAAATAATAGGCTACATTTTTTTCTGCCGACACTTGCATCGGAATGATAATAATGAGCCTTGTACCCGCTTTTAATTTTTGGATATAATTGGTCACATCACTCACTTCTTGTTTGCTCACTTCATTGCCCGAGATAGGTGAAAAAGTGCGTCCTACTTTGGCATAAAACAAACGCAAGTAATCCAATAATTCTGTCATAGAACCAACTGTAGAACGAGGTGTGCGAGCCGTTACTTTTTGTTCGATGGCAATAGCTGGGCAAAGTCCTTCAATAAAATCTACATCCGGTTTTTGCATACTTTTCATAAACTGTCTAGCATACGAACTGAGACTTTCCACATAACGACGTTGACCTTCCGCAAACAGAGTATCCATCGTCAGAGAAGACTTACCAGAGCCGCTCACACCAGTCACTACAATGAATTTGTTGTGCGGAATAGTGACGTTTACATTCTTCAAATTATGTACACGAGCGCCTTTTATTTTTATATCTAAATCTGTTTGAATATTCTGTTTCGCCATTGAATGCGCAAGATAAATCAAAACTTTTTACGCCCTTTAGGTTTTTAAAACCCTTAGTATCAGTTCATCGAGGCATGTAAAATAAAAAATTAATGTTCTACGAAACGAGAGCACTTCGTAGAACGTCGAAAATTATTATTTGAAAACCTGTTCTACGAAACGTCTTTCGTTTCGTAGTTTCATTCTGTTGCATTCAGCAACCTTCACGAAAAAATCATTATTCCTCTATCCATAGGGCTTTTGCGATATTATAAAATTTCTCTTTCGAGCTTTTACTGATTAGATTGACCAAGAAAACATGTTTGATTTGTTTAGTCGATAATTATAACGTCTACATCAGAGAGAGATTTGAAGTCCTTATCCATCGTCAATAACGGGATTGAATAGTACTTAGCAGTACCTGCTATTATAGCATCTGGGGTTTTCTTAATTATTTTTTTTCTTCTGTATTTGGAGGCTTCCAATTTTATCTCCGGTAACAAAACATCGAATTTAATACACAACTTTAGTAGTTCCTCGATGATTGTGACATCAGATTTGGAAAGTGCAGGGTTACTTAATAACTCTATTTCAGTAATACCTGAAATACAAATCTCTATATCTGTTATGTACGATGCTATTCTAGAATTACCCTCTAATAATTCCACTAGTATATTCGTATCAACCAATATCTTACCATTCATTTCTTATATTCTTTTGGTAATCTAAACCATTACCATATTTTTTAACCTTACCTACGAACTCTTCAATAGTTATTTTTTTCTTCGCCTGAAGATCCGCGATTTTCTGCTTTGCTTTTTTGGAAGTGGTCTTCTTATCTAAGATTAGTATCACTTTAAATTTTTCCCAAATGTAACTAATCTCTGTTAATGATTTTCCGAAATCGATTTGAAAATTTGAAGATGTAAGATTTCGCCTTTGGAATTTGGAATTTTCACCTTTGGAATTTTCACCTTTGGAATTTTTAGATTCTCAAACTTTTTACACCTACTTTCATTTAAAAAATTATTTTTGTAGCCATTCCAAACATTTGACTAAAAAATTTCTATACCTTATTGTATTCGCATTCTTATGGAGTGTTGGTTTGTTTGCACAAAAAACAAAAAACCAATCTCGCGAGCAGCTTGAAAATCAACGGGTTTCTATATTGGAAGAGATAAAAAGAACACAAGATGAATTGGTTCTTTTGCGACAAGATAAAAAAGCGTCTTTGAGTCAGTTGCAAGCTTTACAAACCAAGCTAGAAGCACGTCAATCGCTTATTTCCAATATCAATAATGAAATTGCTTATATAGAAGATAATATCAAATTGGCGAATAAAGATGTTGTGGTGATGAAAACCCAATTGGATACTTTGCGTAAACAATATGCCGAAATGATGAGGTATACCTATAAAAATCGTACCTCTTCGGATATGATTGTCTTCTTGTTTTCGGCTTCTTCCTTCAATGACGCTATTCGACGATTGCAATATGTAAAGCAATACAGAAGCTATAGAGCAGATCAAGCTGTAAAAATCACATCAGCAAGTAAACAGCTTTCAAATAAAATTACGGTGTTGAATTTGGAGAAGCAAAAGAAGGATTTTGTATTGCAAGCCCAAGAACAACAAAATAAAATTTTAGAAGCAGAGACAGCCGAGAAAGATAAAGTAGTAACAGAGCTTAAAGGCAAGGAAAAAGACTTATTGGATGGTTTGGCTAAAAAGAAAAGAGCAGCAGAAGAATTAAACAGAGTTATTGCCAATGCGATTAAACAAGAAATTGAATTGGCGCGCAAACGGGTTTTGGAAGAAAGAATGCGTCTTGAAAAATTACGCAAACAACAAGAGGAAACGGCTCGAAAAAATGAAGCGCTTCGTAAAGCGCAAGAACAGGCACTTGCAGAGAAACAACGCAAACAAGAATTGCAAAATCGATTGGACTTAGCCAAAAAACAACAAGAAGAAAAAGAGCGTCAAGCCTTATTGGATAAACAAAAACGAGAAGAGTCGGAACGTAAATTGGCTGCTGAACGAAAACAAAGAGAGGATAAAGAGAAGGCCTTGGCGATGGAAAAACAACAACGTATTGAGGCGGAACAAAAGGCTTCGCAAATGGCGGCAGCACAAAGAAAAGAACAAGAACGTAAGCTTGCCATAGAGAAAGAGAAACAAGACACTCGCCAAAAATTATTAGCAGATGAGAAAAAGCGACAAGAACAACAACAGCAGCAATTGTTGGCGCAGAAGCAACAGCAAGAAGAAGATCAACGTCGTTTAGATAATGAGAAAAGAAAACAAGAACGTGAATTAGCAAGAGCAAATTCTGATAGACCAATCGGAAACCCGCGCTACATCAAAGCTTTAGCAGAAAAACCAAAATACGATAATGTCACATTGAATACAGGAAGTTCTGATAATTATGTTCCGGCTAATAAACCTGTAGCCGCAACTACTGAAGTTTCTGTTCCAAAAAGTAAAGTCAAAACTTTTGAAAGTGATGACTATAAATTTTCGCTTACACCCGAGGAGAGACAAATTACAAATGGCTTAGAAGCCAATAAAGGCAGACTTCCTTGGCCAGTAGACAAAGGATATGTCATTGAAAAATTTGGAAAAAATAAGCATCCGCTTTTCAATATTGTTACTGAAAATTATGGTGTAGATATTAAAACAAATCGTGCAGCAGCCGCTAGATCTATCTTCGCGGGCGAAGTGAATTCCGTAACGTATATTCCAGGCATGGGACAAACTGTTATTATCAATCATGGTTCATTCTTTACAGTTTATTCTAAGTTGAGTAAAGTGAATGTCGCCAAAGGTTCGCATGTATCAATGAAACAAACCATTGGTACCGTAATGACGGATGATGATGGCAACACGCAAGTCCATTTTGAAATTTGGAAAGTAGGTGCAAATGGATCTCCATTCAGAATGAATCCGGAACAGTGGATTGCGCAGTAGCTAGTAGTTAGCAGAAAGTAGTTAGTAAAAAGTCGAAAGTGCTACAATCAATATGCAAACACAATCCCCAAGCCCTGAAAGGGCGACATATGAATAGCAAGGGGTGCAACCCCTTGAAAAAGAATAAAAACCCAAGCCCAGAAAGGGCGATATATAAATAGCAAGGGGTGCAACCCCTTGAAAAAGAATAAAAACCCAAGCCCTGAAAGGGCTAAATATGAATAGCAAGGGGTGCAACCCCTTGAAAAAGTAGTGAGTATTGAGTAGTTAGTATTGAGATTTGAAAATTTGAAAATGTGGAGATTCGGGATTTGCATTTTTGGATTTGCATTTTTGGAATTTGGAATTTTATCCTTTGGAATTTTAAAGTAGATTTGCTTCTTCATGAGTACAGACCTTTTAAGTTATCTAATATTTATCCTTGCATTAGCAATTTCCTTTTTACTTGATTTATTGGTCTTCAGTAAAAAAAACAAAGAAGTAAGTATACGAAGTGCATCCTTTCAATATTTGTTTTGGGTAGCCATGGCTTTATCTTATTGCGTCTATTTATGGTATACCTATGATGCGCACACTTCATTGAATTATCTATCTGCGTATTTCATGGAAATGTCGCTTTCCATCGATAATATATTTGTCTTTGTTTTGATTTTTACTTCCTTACAAATCAGTAGCAAAAACATAGGCCGAGTACTCATGGTTGGTGTTATACTCGCTATTATATTTAGAATTATATTTATCGCAGTCGGTATAGTATTGGTTCAAAAATTTTCCTGGATATTATACATTTTCGGTGGCTTCTTAGTTTTTACTGGTGTCAAGATGTTGTTCAGTAATCCAGAAGAAGAAACAGATATACGAGATGGCAAAATTTATAAATTGATTCGTAAATACCTTCGATACACAGATATAGAGCCTGAAGGAAAATATATAATCACAAAAAATGAGAAGGCTTATTTCACTAAATTATCTTTAGTCATTATTATGATTGGCGTCACGGATATCATTTTTGCATTGGATTCTATACCAGCTGTGTTTGCTATTACCACTGATAATTTGGTTGTCTATTCTTCAAATATTTTTGCGGTACTTGGCTTGAGAGCCTTATTTTTTATTTTGCAAAAAGCAGCAAGCAAATTTGATTTTTTACAACAAGGTATTGCCATCGTATTGATGTTTATCGGGGCAAAAATGTTTTTAGAATTAATACATCTTCATCTTCCAGTTTGGGTTTCTTTAGTGGTTATTTTACTATGTATTGGTGGATCTATTGTTTACTCGATTTACCACTCTAGAAAAAAACTGCGTGCTTAATTTAACATGATACAGACACAAGAAATACAAGCTGTTGTGAAAGGCAAATTGCTTTCTGTTGGAAAGGAAACCTTGATAGACAATATATTATTGGATAGTCGTAAAATTGCACATCCTGCATCTTCTGTCTTTATCGCCTTAAGCACCGAACGAAGAGATGCACACGCTTTTTGTTGGGATGTATATCAAGCTGGCGTTAGATGTTTTATCATTCATCAAGCAATAGATATCTCATCATATAAAGATGCTTGGGTTATACAAGTGCCCAATACTTTAGTAGCATTACAACAATTAGCCGCATGGCATCGAGCGAAATTTTCCATACCAATTGTTGGTATTACAGGCAGTAATGGAAAGACGATTGTAAAGGAATGGCTCAATCAATTATTAGAATCGGATTATGTTATTGTTCGCAGTCCAAAAAGTTTTAATTCGCAAATTGGTGTACCACTTTCTGTTTGGCAAATGCAAGCTGAACATACTTTGGCTTTATTTGAAGCGGGCATTTCACAATCGGGTGAAATGGAGCAATTAGAGAAAATAATCAAACCAAACATTGGCATATTTACCAATATCGGCGAAACACATAATGAAGGATTTTTAAATATTCGACAAAAAATAAATGAAAAATTAAATCTGTTTAAATCTGCCAATACCATCATTTACAATAAAGATTATTTGGAATTGCATGATTGTATTTTATTATTTGCCAACCAATTAAAACAAAGCAAAAATACAGATATACAATTATTGACTTGGAGCAAAAAGTATGACGCGGTATTGCAAATTACGCATATCGAAAAGCTAAATCATTTTGCAACTATTCATGCATTGTATGAAACAAATACATGCTCTATTCGCATTCCATTTACAGATGACGCCTATATAGAAAACAGTATTCATTGTTGGTTATTACTCATTCATCTTGGTATTCCTCAAGAAGAGATAGAGAGCCGCATGTTGAAATTAACCCATGTTGCCATGCGGTTGGAATTACTCAAGGGTTCTAACAATTGCACCTTAATTAATGATAGCTACAACTCAGACGTTTCGTCCTTTTCTATAGCATTAGATTTTTTATCGCAACAAAATCAGCATGAACACAAAACCGTTATTTTATCCGATATATTAGAAAGCGGACGAGACAATGATTTGTACGATGAAGTGGCTGACTTATTGCATCAAAAAAAAATAAATCGATTGATCGGCATTGGTGAAACGATCAGTCGGAATAAAAATATTTTTCGTGCCAATAGAAATTTAAAATCTACTTTTTTTAAAAATACCGAATCCTTTTTAGACACAATAGACACCAGCTCATTTGTGGATGAAAGTATCTTGATTAAAGGCTCTCGCCGATTTGAATTTGAAAAAATAGCCAAAAGACTACAAGAGAGAATACACCAAACGGTAATGGAAATTAATTTGAATTCATTAGTCCATAATTTAAAAGTGTATCAATCCTTGTTGAATAAAAACACGAAAACGATGGCTATGGTAAAAGCATTTTCCTATGGAAGTGGGAGCTTTGAAGTAGCGAATAAAATGCAGTTTGAAGGAATTGATTATTTGGCAGTAGCCTATGCCGATGAAGGCGTCGCATTGCGAAAAAATGGAATTGATTTACCCATCATGGTAATGAATGCCGATGATAGTTCTTTTGATTTATTAATAGAATGGAAATTAGAACCTGAAATATATAATGCACGCATCTTACTCCGTTTATTGGAAGTTGCGAAAGAGCAAGAATTAATTCATTACCCCATTCATATCAAATTAGATACAGGCATGCATCGCTTGGGTTTTGAAGAAAAAGAACTAGATGAATGTATTGCTATTTTACTTGCTTCCAAAGAATTAAAAGTGGCTTCTGTTTTTTCTCATTTAGCTGGAAGTGAAGAAAAGGAACTAGATGAATTTACAGCCTATCAAGCTGCTGCATTTACGGCCATGTGCAACAAAATGGAATCCAAATTAGGCTATTCCTTTTTGCGCCATTTATGCAATTCTTCAGCCATCGTTCGACATCCAGAATTACAATTCGCTATGGTAAGATTGGGATTAGGATTATACGGAATTGACAGTAGTAATCAAATCATGCAGAAGTTGAAACCAGTTAGCAGCATGAAAACAAAAATTTCTCAAATCAAAAATATTTCTCTGCATGAAACGGTTGGATATAACCGAAAAGGTGTGTTGCAAAGAGATACGATCATAGGAACAGTTTGTGTTGGCTATGCAGATGGAATCACGCGTAGACTCGGCAATGGTGTAGGCAAAATGATGGTGAACGGCGTGCTTGTATCCATTGTAGGCAATGTATGTATGGATATGTGTATGTTAGATCTTACCGATGTTGCGGATGTAAAGGAAGGAGATGATGTTATAATTTTTGGAGAGGAACTTTCCGTATGTGAATTGGCAAAATGGGCTGGAACTATTCCTTATGAAATATTAACTGGCATTTCACAACGCGTGAAGCGAGTTTATTTCGAAGAATAAGTTTGAATAAAATGTTTGCATGCTACATGGCATCAATGACTCATTTCTATATCTTATTTAAAGAATAAATAATTCAATAAAATTTCTACTTTTGTTCAAGTATATTTTTCATCTTTTAATAAAACAAAATGAAAACTAAAAAACGAATAGCTAAAATTTCTTTTGGTATTGCAGGTTCTGTTATCCTATGCTTGATTCTTTTTTCTTTCAATATGAATCAAGAAAAAAATCTAATTGGAAAGTGGAAACAAGTATCAAGAACCTTTTCTTCATCTACCTATCAAGATACAACGATGCCGTTGATTAATGTATATAAATTTTTCGAGAACAATCAATTCTTGTTAACACAAACCGTAATAAAGGATATAGGTATGGGTAACAAGGGCACTCTTACACAAGCGGAAGGTGATTATAAGATAGAGAAAAATATCATCACATTACATGGAGATAAAATGGATGATGTATCTTTTACATTGACTTTCTTATCTGATTCTATAATGCAATTAAGTTCAGATAATAATATAAATGGATGGAAGGAAGTTTATCATAAGATTTATTAAATGATTATAGAATTAAATTCAAAATACAACTGTCTGAACTAGGTTACTTCGGCTGTGCTCTTTACAGGTTTTATGATTGAATGAATACTATAATGAGTTAATAATATCTTCCAAACTAGACGCAAGACAATACATAACTTAAATTAAAATCAACGCATCAACATGAAAATAATCATCACCACACTTTTTATTTTACTACTTACTTCTGCAGTTGCTCATTGTCAAACGCAAGCAGAAATGAATATACAAGCCTCTACTACTTTTAAAAAAGCCGACAAAGAATTGAATAAAACTTATACTGCTTTATTCAACAAATTAGACGCAGCTGAAAAGAAAGCATTAGCTGCAGCTGAAAAAGCTTGGATTACTTTTAGAGACTTAGAATGCAAGTTTGAATGTATGGAAAATGAAGGCGGCTCCATTTATCCATTAGTTTATTCTTCTTGCTTAACTAACATGACAGAAAAAAGAACCGCAGAATTAAAAGAAGTGTTGAAAGAAATGGAAGGCAAATAAGCAGCAAATAAATTGCCAGACTCGAATGTAATTTACAAATAATATCTTTCGTTTTTGTAAAATTGAATATCATTAATCGCAAATGCTATTCCTAATAATCTTGTAATTTTTATAAAAATTATATAACAGTTTTCATCGTATAACTATCTACATTTGTTACCTTATCTTAACTTAATTATCCCTAGATGCCTTCATTAGCTGCTATTTCAAAAATTGATTTCCCATTTCGTATTGAGCAAGAGAAAGTAAAAAAATGTGCACAAGAATTGTTTGAACCTTCTTTTCCGCAGGTCCAAAAAATGATGAGTGTTTTTAACAATACAGAAATTAAAACAAGAAACTTTTGCAAACCATTGGAGTACTACGCTACTGTCCATAATTTTCAAGATCAGAATGAAGAATATATTCGTATCTCTCTCGATTATTCTGTATTAGCAATTGAAGATTGTATTGCCAAAGCCAATATCAAAAAAGAAGATATAAGCGATATTATTTTCGTTTCTACAACAGGACTTGCAACACCAAGTATAGATGCACTCATCATCAACAAAATGAAACTGAATGAGAACATTAGTCGTATGTCCATTTTTGGATTGGGTTGCGCTGGTGGCGTTGCAGGTTTTGCCAAAGCCAGCACTTTGGCCAAAGCTAATCCAGATGCGATTGTATTGCTTGTGGCAGTAGAATTACCTTTTTACGAAACGATTACAGCAAAAGTAATTTTATTGGTTCGAGTCTTTTTGCAGACGGCGTTGCAGCATTGATTATTACTGGAGATAATCACACAAACAAAACCAATAACCAAATTTCATTTGTTGCTACACAAAGTAAATTGTACTACCATTCATTAGAAGTGATGGGTTGGAAATTTTTAGATACAGGATTTAAGGTTTTATTTTCGCAAGACATTCCAAATATCATTGCAAAAAATATATACAAGGACGTTACCTCCTTTTTAGAAAAACACAATTTGAAAATAGAAGATATCAAAAATTTTATCTTTCATCCAGGTGGAAAAAAATATTAACTGCTTATAGTGAGGCATTAAAAGTAGAAGGGGATTTTCTAAAAAATACAAGAGAGGTGATGAATGATTATGGAAATATGAGTAGCCCAACTGTTTTGTATGTCATGGAAAGATTCTTCACGCAAGGCTTCGACAACGGATACGGATTAATGGTTTCCATGGGCCCAGGTTTTTCATGTGAGATGGTATTACTTAACATGAAAAATAAATAAATGATTTTCATACTTTTTATTTCATTTATCATTCTACTGCGGATTGCAGAATTATTTCTTGCCAAGAGAAATGAAAAATGGATGTTGCAAAATGGCGCAGTAGAATATGGGAAAAAACATTACTCGCTTATTGTTGCTTTACATACTTCGTTTTTTATCTCGCTAATTGTTGAATATGCAAATCAACAAACGCCTTCATATAGTATATTCATTCTGATTATTTACTTTTTACTTCTTGCATGTAAAGCATGGATTATTGCCTCGCTGGGTAAATTCTGGAACACAAAAATATTTCGCATTCCAAATTTTCCTTTAATCAAAACAGGTCCTTACAAATATGTCAAACATCCGAATTATATAGTTGTCGTTGCAGAAATTGCACTTATTCCCCTTGCATTTCATTTGTATTATACAGCAATAATTTTTTCTCTGCTCAATGCAATCATACTGAGCATCCGAATAAAAGAAGAAAACCGAGCGTTAGAAATTTAAATAGAGAATACAAATTAGCCGGAAAAAATCAATAGACAAAGTAAGTTGCTAAGCTGGTGTAGGATTGCATCTTGTGTCTTTCAACTATTCAAACATATTCCCAAAAAGCTAGCGCAGTTTTGTAAGCTTTGATACTCATCTGTTTGGATATACAAAGAGGAATGATTAAGTTTACATACTATCTTCCTATTTGTATAAAATAAACATGTTGACAAGGGTATTTTATAATTAGCATTTTGTATGCAAGTTAAGATTTGGTAGTATTTACTCATTTTGCAATTATTCAAGCCTAGCAATAACATTTTATGAAAAAACAAATTTTATTTCTTGCAATATGCATGACAATAAGTTTACATTCTTTCTCGCAAATTCTTTTTGAAAAAGGATATTTTATTAATAATTCAAATCAAACCATTGCCTGTTTAATAAAAAACATAGATTGGAAAAACAATCCTACTAAATTTGAATATAGGCTAGCTCAAGATTCTATGATTCAAACTGAAAATATGGAAACGGTAAAGGAATTTGGAATAATTGGTGTGTCTAAATATGTAAGAGCCACTGTACAATTAGATAGATCGAGCAACGAATTGAATAATATGAGTTGGGAGAAAAATCCAAATTTTTTGGAAGAACAGTTATTTCTTAAAGTACTCGTGGAAGGAAACGCGACATTGTTTCAATACGAAGATGGATACTTGATTAGGTTTTTCTTTTGCTTAAAAGATTCTGCAATACAACAATTGGTGTATAAGCGATATTTAGTCGATGAGACAATAGCCCAGAATAATTATTTCAAGCAACAACTTTTTAATGAATTAAGCTGCCAGGCAATTACATTGAATGATGTTGAAAATATCAGCTATTCTAAATCAGACTTAGTAGAATTCTTCGTAAAATACAATAAATGCAATAGTTCTAGCTTTGTCAATTATGCATCAAAACCAAAGATAGATTTATTTAATTTATCCTTAAGACCAGGTATAAATTATTGTCAATTAGCCATACAAAATTCCACGGTAAAATCATGGAATATTAATTTCGACAATAAATTTAGTTTCAGATTTGGCGTAGAAGCTGAATTTATTTTACCGTATAATAAAAGCAAATGGGGCATTTTAATTGAACCTACGTATCAGTATTATTCAGCAGAAAATACAAAACAAGTAAGTACTGTTTCAGGAGGAATTCATGTCTCACAGGTAAAATATCAGTCTATCGAATTACCAATTGGCATTAGATATTATTTATTTTTCAATCGCGCTTCAAAAATATTTACAGACATTTCATACATATTAGATTTTAATGCCAAAAACTCCTTTGTCAAATTAATGGTTCCTGCTGGTTCTACTATGAATTCATTAGAAGTTAGGTCAAGTAAAAACTTTGGTTTAGGAATAGGTTATAATTACAAAAATAAATATAGCATAGAAATGCGGTATCAAACCAGTCGTGAAATCTTAGGTGAGTATGTATATTGGGACTCTAGTTATAAAACCAGTTCTATTATTTTTGGATATAGTTTGTTTTAAAGCGTAGCTGTAAATTCGTGATTTGCATCATAAACGAAACGGATTATAGTAATTCACTATCCCACAATATCCATTTAAAAATATTCTCCATCCTAACTTTTATCATCCATACATTGCATCTCATCATTTAGCTATTATTTTTACAGCATGACTTCATTTTCCATTCTCATCCTTACAAAAAATGAGGAAAAAAATATTGCTCGTTGCCTCAAGCCATTATTGGATTTGAGCGATGATGTAATCCTTTTAGACAATGGAAGTACAGATGCGACAAGAGATATAGCACTTGCCTTGGGCGCAAAAGTCCAACTTGTACAATGGGAAGGTTATGCTATGACAAAAAATAAAGGCCATGCTTTTGCCAAGTATGACTGGATATTAAGTCTCGATGCAGATGAAGAAATTAATGAAGAATTAAAATCAGAAATCAAACAATTATTTGCAAAGGATATTGCCGAAGAGAATGCTTTTTTACTTCGACGAAAAATGGTTTTTGGAACACAAATTTTACACCATGGTTCCTTAAGCAATGAATATCGTTTACGTCTTTTCAACAAAAATATTGCACACTGGAATAATGCGGAAGTGCATGAAGATATTCAATTCGATAAGCCAGCCGAAATCCACAAATTAAAAGGTTATATCAAACATTACTCTTACGATACCACAGTGGCGCATCGTCTCAAGCTCGAGCATTATGCGCAATTAAGCGCGCAACAAATGTTTGCAAAAGCTAAAGGCTCTAGCTTTATCAAAAGACATATTAGTCCGCTGTTTGGCTTTATCAAAAATTATATATTTCGTGCTGGTTTTTTGGATGGCAAACTTGGTTATGCTTATGCGAAAAATGAGATGTGGTATGTAAGTAGAAAATATACTTTGTTGCAAGAGTTGAATGAGCGTGAATAATAGTCATTGTTCATAGACGTATTTTATATGCTGTGGTTCTTCTGTCCGCTACCTTTGCCATCCTTCTATTTTATAATTTTTTTCTTTCAATTTTCGTTCTTGTCCTCCGTTGTCAGGGATAAACCAAAGTTCAAATCTTGCTGCATAAGGTTTTCCCCAGTCACCTTCATAAATTGTAAAAGGTGCGCCATAGCCAGAATTTTCTTTGTCTATTTGAAACATAACTAAACTGTCGGTTGAATTGTAAACAGATATAGTTGAGCTTTCTTTAAGTCTATCAACAGAAAGTGGATCGTTTTGAGTTACTTCAAATGCTTTTAAATAAATTTGTCCTTTGTCAATACGCTTTGTCCAAAAGGCATATTGATAAAGTCCTGGTTGCATTGAGTTGAATATGTAAAAGTCAGGGTCTGTTATGGTTGTGGGTAGTGTTTGTTGCAGTGGCTCAGTGATTTTTATGTTAGTTGGAATTTTCAAATTGTCTGCGTATGTATCAGGCATTGATTGGTCTTTCCAAAACAAAGCGATTGAGTAGAAGAAGAAAGCAACAATTGAAATTCCAATAATTGTTGCCGTGAAAATTGCAAAACGCCAACGTTTTTTTACTAATTGATAAATTGTCGAACTAATTAACCCTAAAAAACCAAGAACAAATAATAAGAAAGAATAGTCTTGAAGCTTAGGTTTATTTGTCAACTCGCACAAGACCATTATTAAAGCTGTTAGCCCGAAAACAAGAACTGGTCGCCACCATTTGTCAAAGCAATATGTTAAGATTTTAGTCAAAGTTGTTAGTTCAATTTTTGTCCTCTTACAATAGCCACAACTATTATTACTCCCCTCCCTTCTTCGGAAAATCATAAAAACTAAGTGTTGTTGAACTCAAAGGATAATCTTCCCAACGCGTGGTTTGGAAACTAATCCCTGCCATGGCACAAGTAGGCATATCTCCAATTACATGTCCTAGTGTTTGATACACAAATTCACTGATGCCCGGGTTGTGACAAACAATCATTGCTGTATCAATTGTATTCTCCAAATCAAAAATTACACTTTGTATAGCCTTAGGTGATGCATGGTATAAATGATCGAGCCAAACAATAGCATCTACTGGATAATGCATGGCTTCGGCAATTAATTGTGTGGTTTGCGCAGCTCTTTTTGCTGTACTAGATACTAATACATCCAATTTAATTTTTCGTTCGTGTAATCGTCTTCCCATTTCTGTGGCATCTCTCAAGCCTCGTGGATTCAGTGGTCTATCAAAATCTAATAGATGTAAATTATGCCAATCTGATTTTGCATGGCGAGTTAGGATAAGTGTTTTCATCATAATTGATTTTTCTTAGAACGATTATTTTCAAGATTAGGTATTATCCTTTTGCAATTTGTTTCAATTCATTCAATTTCAACAATGCTTCAACAGGCGTTAAAGAATTAATTTCAATGCCATTTAATACTTCGCGTATCTGTTTCAAATCTTCTGCAAGCCCATCAAATATATTCAATTGAAATTGTTTGGTATTTATTTTTTTGATTTGATTGTGCAATGGTTGCGCTGCATTTTTTGCTTCCAATTGAACTAAAATTTCATTCGCTCTTTCTACCAAACTTGGCGGCATACCTGCCATACGCGCCACGTGTACACCAAAGCTATGTGTACTTCCACCAATGGCCAACTTACGCAAGAAAATAATTTTGTTGCCAACTTCTTGATGCGTCACATGGTAATTTTTAATGCGCTCCATTTTATTTTCAAGCTCATTCAATTCATGATAATGGGTCGCAAATAAAGTGAGCGGACGATGCACATGTTGATGTAAAAATTCGGCAATACTCCAAGCAATACTGATACCATCAAAGGTGCTAGTACCTCTACCAATTTCATCCAATACAATCAAGCTGCGATTGCTGATATTATTGATAATGCTGGCTGTTTCATTCATCTCCACCATAAAAGTACTTTCGCCACCACTCAAATTATCGGAAGCACCAACTCGCGTAAATATTTTATCGGTCAATGCAATGTCCGCTTTTTTTGCAGGCACAAAACTACCAATATGCGCCATCAAAGTAATCAAAACCGTCTGACGCAATAAGGCACTTTTACCACTCATATTTGGTCCAGTAATTATGATGATTTGCTGGTTCTCATTGTCGAGTGTCACTGTGTTTGAAACATACTCTTCGCCAACTGGTAAATTCCGTTCTATCACTGGATGCCTGCCTTCTTCAATATATAAAGTATTCGATTCATTCACATTCGGTCTACGGTATTTATATTGAATGGCATTTGCAGCAAAGCTAGTGATACAATCCAATTGAGCGAGCAATTGCGCATTAAGTTGCACCGGTGAGATGTATTCTTGCAAGTCCAATAATAACGCATCATACAATTGCATTTCGAGTACCAATATTTTTTCTTCAGCACCCATTATTTTTTGCTCATACTCTTTCAACTCAGGTGTGATATACCGTTCGGCGTTCGCCAAAGTTTGTTTGCGTATCCACGTTTCTGGTACTTTATGTTTGTGGGTATTGGTCACTTCCAAATAATAGCCAAACACATTATTGAAAGATATTTTCAACGAAGGAATGCCCGTCAATTCACTTTCTCTTTGTTGAATTTGCAATAGAAATTCTTTACCACTAAAAGAAAGTTTGCGCAATTCATCCAACTCTTCATGTATGCCTTCTTGTATTAAACCGCCTTTGTTTGCCAATGCTGGTGGGTTCTCTACTATCGATTTCAGAATTTTATCTTTGATGCTTTTACATGGATTCAATTGCTCTGCCACACGCAATACCCATGCATCGGTTGTTTGCGAAGTAATGTTTTTTATTTCATCTATATATTGTAAGCCTTTCGCCAAATGCAATACTTCACGTGGTGAAATTTTACGCAATGGAATTTTTGCAACTATCCTTTCAATATCCCCAACAATTTTGATGCGTTGAGTTAACTGCTTCGCTATGTCTTGTTCTTTGATAAAATATTCGACTGTATTTAAGCGCTCATTTATTTTTGGAATATCTTGTAAAGGAAATAACAACAACCGTCGCAACATACGCGAACCCATTGGCGAAACGGTTGTATCCAATACTTGCAACAAGGAATTTCCTTGTCCGCCAAACTCACCATTCGATGCACGGTTACTATCTAATAATTCCAAATTCTGAATAGTAAATCGATCCATCCACAAGAATTCATTTCGGGTAATTCTTTGAATCGAACTAATATGTTTGAGCTGTTGATGTTCTGTATCTTTTAAGTAATGAATAATGGCACCAGCGGCAATGATGGCCTGCGGTATATCGGCAATACCAAAGCCTTTCAGCGATACAGTTTGAAAATGTTGGAGGAGGGTATCTCGTGCATATTGTTCACTAAAAATCCATTCATCCAATAAATAAGTATAATATTTTGAGCCAAAGTTTTCGTGAAAGAATTTATTTTTTTGCTTTTGAAAAATGACTTCTGAAGGTCTAAAACTTTGCAACAATTTATCGATGTATTCCGTATTGCCTTCGGTACAAAAAAACTCGCCGGTTGAAATATCAATGAAGGCAATGCCGTGTAGATCTTCGTGCAAGTAAACGCTCGCCAAAAAATTATTCGTTTTATTATCGAGCAATTTATCATTGGTTGCTGTGCCTGGTGTTACCAATTCTGTGACACCTCGCTTCACAATTCCTTTCGCTAATTTAGGATCTTCCAATTGATCACATACTGCCACTCGATATCCAGCCTTTACCAACTTATGCAAATAAGTTTCCATGGCATGGTGTGGAAAGCCCGCCAATTCGGATGCGTCTGGATTTCCGTTGTTTCTTTTGGTTAAAGTGATGCCCAATACTTTAGCCGCTATAATAGCATCTTGTCCGAAGGTTTCATAAAAATCGCCAACACGAAATAATAATATCGCATCTGGATATTTGCTTTTGATAGCATGATGTTGTTGCATCATGGGTGAAGTTGTTTCGGTAGATTTAGCCATGTTCTGCGAATGTAAAACGTTTCGATGAAGAATACAAAGTGCTCCGAAATTATGTCAACTTAAATACTTTTTTAGAAAACAAAAGTTGACTATTTGTTCATTTTTCTGCAATAAAATGAAAGGAGAATTAAGGCAAATTTCCCTGAAAAGCAAGTAGATACTTGTCGCTCCGCTTTATTTTTTTCATCAAAATTATTTTTTTGCTCATTTCTTATTCTATATTTGTTTGATACTCAATCTGTCAAAAATCAATTCATTAGAAAACAAAGCATAAATACAAAGTAAAATATTTTAACAAGTCCATTTTTCATTTCTGATTCAACAGCGAAAGGGTTACAAATTAGAAGGACGTGGATACCAAAAGAAATAATTCCAAACTCTTAAAAAATTAATTTGGCAAACTTTACTAAAATCAAACAATTCGTTGTTTCCTATCTCAAGGAGCATTTATCCAAGGATTTATATTATCATGGTTTGCATCATACTTTCGATGTATTAGAATTTGCTTTGGAAATTGCGGAAGCGGAAAAAATAACGAAAAAGGAATTGGCATTATTGAAAATCGCGGTCTTATTTCATGATATAGGGTTTGTGCATACCTATGCTGGACACGAAGAAGAAGGCTGCAAGCTAGCCAATCAATTCTTACCTGATTTTAAAGTTAGCCAAGAAGATATCGATATCATTTGTGGCATGATACGTGCGACGATTATTCCGCAAAGCCCAACCAATAATTTAGAAAAAATTATTGCCGACGCCGATTTAATGTATTTGGGAACGCCTCGATTTAAAGAAATTGGTGATACGCTTTTTAAAGAAATGAGTGTCTATTTTGATTTACATACCGAACATAAATGGAACCAAATACAAAAAACATTTATAGAAAAGCATCAATTTCATACGGCGTATTGCAAAAAAAAATATGAAGCCCCGAAGCAGAAAAATTTAAAGAAAGTTGTTTTAGCATTGCAGTAATTAAACCTTGTTTTATCTTGTATGAAGGCTCATTCGTCCGAACTTAATTTCCGTGAATTATATACCATCAAATCTTTTTGTTTGATGATTGCAGGTATTCTATTCGCTACATTTGCATTGAATGGGTTCATGATACCAAATGGTTTTTTGGATGGTGGCGTAACAGGTATATCCTTGTTGATTCATGAATTATTTGAAATTAATTTAAGTGCTTTACTTATTTTTTTAAATGTTTTGTTTTTCATACCTGCTTATAAATATGTGAGTAAGCTATTTGCGATACGTTCTTTTATTGCTGTAGTATTCCTTGCTTTATTTGTTCATTTTTTAAAAATACCACCAATCACAACTGATAAATTATTGATAGCCATGTTTGGTGGCTGTTCTATTGGATTGGGTATGGGCTTGGTCATGCGCTCGGGTGCTGCGTTAGATGGGTTCGAAGTATTGGCTGTATTTGCCATGCGCAAAGTAGGCTTCTCGATGAGTGAAGTTATTTTATTTTTTAATAGTATTATTTTCTTGACTGCTGCTTTCAAATTTGGATTAGAAACTGCGATGTATTCTATCATCACTTATTATGCCGCTTTAAAAACAATGGACTATGTAGTGGATGGTATTGAAGAATTTATTTCGCTTACCATTATCTCTAAAGAGTCGGACCAAATTAAATCCCTATTGGTAAATTATTTTGGAAAAGGCATTACCGTGTATAAAGGCGAACGAGGTTATTTGCCAGGAAAGTTCCATTTCAAAAGCGATTGTGATGTGATAGTTACAATAGTAACCAGATTAGAATTACTCAATATCAATAATGAAATCATGAAGTTAGATTCAAAGGCATTTATGTTTACGCATACCATCAAAGAAACAAAAGGTGGCGTTTTAAAACGTAAAGCTTCACATTGATTTCTATGTATAAAACCGATAACAGAATTAACCAATACATGCATACCTATTTGAAGTCACTCCTAGTTACCTTACTTTTTTTATGTAGTATTACCGCTTCATTTTCTCAGAAACAAAAAAAAGGAACAAAGAATGGTGTTAAAAAAATAGAAAGCCCTTATTTCCAAAATTTATTTCAATTGAACGATAGCATATTTCGTTCGGAGCAACCAGACAAAAAAGGCTTTGGCGAAATTCATCAACTCAAAATAAAAAGTATCCTGTCACTTTACCCAAATAGTGAAGATAAAAAACTGACTTGGAAATATAATTTTGATCACTACCATGTGAATATGTATAGTGATGATTTTAGTGATAAAGACATTGCCAAGGCATTATACTTTATTGAGATTGCTCATAAACCTTTACTCATTCATTGCAAACATGGATCGGACAGAACAGGCTTGGTGATTGCCATGTACAGAATTATGTTCAACAACTGGACAAGACAAAATGCAATTGATGAAATGAAAAAAGGTGATTTTGGATTCAATGAGAAATATGAAAATATGATTGAGTATATTCAAAAAGTGGATCTAACAAAAATCAAAAAGAAGATAAAAGAAATGGAGTCGGAAGAGTGATACTTTTGTAATTTCGGTTACTCTATCGGTTGGTGTCCCACCATACGAAACCAAATATTCGCTTCAAACCACCTACCTCATCAATACCACATCACCCTTCATGTTCACATCAGTACCATCAGGACATTTAGCTTTGAGTTGCCAAAAATAAGTATCTGCACTTTGGTCTACACCTTTGTATTTGCCATTCCAACGAGTGGTGTTGGCTGTCTTACTATCGAATACTTTATTGCCCCAACGATTATACACAACAAAATAAACTTCTTGTAA
>CANJRV010000027.1 GCA_947476825.1 Bacteroidota bacterium
CATTGACGCAAGTGATTTCTTGTTGTTGGATGCTGACATTCAAGCTTTCTCTTCCGGTTATCTGGTTTCCGATTTAAATGGAGATGGTGCTGTCGATGCTTCTGATTTTTTAATATTAGATTCTAGTATTCAGAATTTCATTAGTGTAGTAACTCCGTAAATAATTCAATTGTCTTCAAGTTCTAATTTATCTCAAACTCTTCATCATGAAATTCATTTCTCTTTTTGGCATACTTTTATTGTGTAGCATGCAATGCTTTTGCCATGCAAAAAGAGGAAATGGTGCATGGGTAAAAGTGAGTGGGCATATTACCCAAACGAGCGACTACTGCGGTGGAGCGAGGCCTTCTGACGAATTGCTGGAAAATTTGAAGAAGCCAAGTCCTCTTGAAAATAAAATCATTTTTATCAAAATAGGGACTGCAAATAATTCAAGTATAAAGTACTTTCAAAAAGTAATAACAGATAGCAATGGAGATTTTGTGGTTACATTAAAAGCTGGAATGACCTATTGTTTTATTGAAGAATGGAAACAAAAGAAATTGCTTATACCAGAGGATACAAAATATCTAACATGGGATGCAAAATGCCTTGAGGCTCGCTACCACACGGCAGATTTTGTATTGAAAGTCAAAAGAATAAAAAATCCTATCATTACTATTAATTACCATAACCCTTGTTTCTATAGTCCCTATTGTGGTACCTACACTGGTCCATTGCCACCATAGAGAAGATTGCAAGTCTACAAGTTGGAACATTGATTGAATGTAAGTTATATTTGCTGTATGCCCGATATTATAGAATTATTACCTGATCATATTGCTAATCAAATAGCAGCTGGAGAAGTAATACAACGTCCTGCAAGTGCCGTTAAGGAGTTATTAGAAAATGCAATTGATGCAGGTGCTAGCTATATTCATCTTATTATCAAAGATGCAGGTAAAGAATTAATACAAGTCAATGACAATGGAAAAGGAATGAGCCCTACCGATGCAAGACTTAGTTTTGAAAGGCATGCAACATCCAAAATCCGCTCCATAGAAGATTTGTTTCAAATTTATACCATGGGATTTCGTGGAGAAGCCTTAGCATCCATTGCGGCAGTTGCACAAGTTGAACTCAAAACAAAAACTGAGGAAGATGAATTGGGTACTTATATTTTTATTGAAAACAGTACCGTCAAAATACAAGAACCTTGTCAGGCTGCAACAGGAACTAGTTTGAGTATCAAAAATTTATTTTACAATGTGCCTGCTCGACGCAATTTTTTAAAATCGAATACTGCCGAAACACGCCATATTTTAGAAGAATTTAGTCGGGTTGCTTTAGCGTTTCCAGAGATAAGTTTTAAGTTCACAAACAATAATACAGATGTTTTCAATGTAGAAGGTGGGAAATTGAAACAAAGAATACTAAGTCTTTTAGGCAATCATTTGCAGCCCAAATTAGTGCCAGTGAATGAGTCTACCGATTTTGTGAGTATTCATGGGTTCATCGCATCACCAGAAGCTGCTACCAAAACTAGAGGTAATCAATTCTTCTTTGTCAATAATCGTTTTATAAAAAATGCTTATCTTAATTATGCTGTATCACAAGCGTATAAAGAATTAATTGGAAAAGACGAGTTTCCATTATTTGTTTTGTTTATTCAAATTGAACCCAAGCGCGTAGATATTAATGTGCATCCAACTAAGCAAGAGATTAAATTTGAAGAAGATAGAATTATTTATTCTGTTGTGAATTCAGCCGTCAAACACGCTTTGAGTAAATATAGCATTGCACCATCACTCGATTTTAGTTTGGATAGTACCATTGAATCTTTGCAAGCAGTGACTCAACCTTTCGCAAAAAATATCCAAGAAAAAACAAAAGCCAATTATCTCTTTCAATCCTTTGGCGAAAAAGGCAAAGCGCATTTTTTAGAAAAAAAAGGAGATGCCCAACAATGGAAGGAATTGTATAAAGTACAACATGCCTTTCAATTACAAGGAGATCAAGAGATTCAAACTGAACCCATAGCTCCTTCGCATTTGGAAAACTTAAACTTGAATTTACAAAAAGATACTTTTAAGCAAGAATTTGTACAACTTCACCAAGGGTATATTATAGCAACCACAAAGACTGGATGTTTGTTGATAGATCAACATTTAGCGCATCAGCGAATATTATATGAACGATATGAGCAATCTATTTCGAATCACATTGCTATTCAGAGATGTTTAATTCCAATCACATTTGAACTAGCTCCTGCAGATGCGGTGTTATTAGAATCCATTTTAGATGAATTGAAATTATTGGGTTATGATGTAGAAGTTTTTGGCAGCCATACTTTTATTATTCAAGGTGCTCCAGCTGATGTAAAATTGGGCAGTGAAAAAGAATCGATGGAAAAAATCATAGAAGCCTACAAGCATGAACAAACGGAGGTAAAATTGGACAAGCGTGAAAAATTATTTCGAATGATGGCGATGCAACGAGCCATATCGAGTACCAAAAAATTAGCCACAGAAGAGATGGAAGAATTGTTTCAGCAATTATTGTTGTGTGAGCAACCCCAACTTTCACCGAATGGGAAAAAAATATTTGCAAAGCTTTCCGTCAATAATTTTATGCAACTCATTCAACATGCGTAATCATTTAGTTTGGTGTTGTCTTGTTCTATCTATTTGTTTAATTGCTTGCAAGAAAAATAAAATACAAGCCGATGTGACAGACAAATCATTGTCGATCGAAATGCGTTTGAATAAAATAAAATTCTTAGGAGATAAAGCATTTATGGTTGGTGGAGAACGATTTACACAAGCGCATATTTATTCTCTAGAAAATGAAGGAAATGCACAAGATCTAGCATTACCTTCTACTGCTTCACAAAAGGAAATTTATGGATTAGATATTCGAAACGATGGCCATATCATTGCAGTAGGATATGATGGTTCTGTGTTTACAAGCAAAGACAGTGGTATGACTTGGTCTTTCTCGCAACATGGCATGTGGAAAGAGTTTCAGGCTGTGGCTATAGGCTCCGATGATTCCGCATTAGTAGTTGGCGGGCATGGATTTAGAGAAGGAATTATTGCTCATATTTCGAATGAAGGCAATGGTAGTATAGCCTTATCTGAATTAAGAAATTTTGAAATGTCTGATATAGAATTTGCTTCTACCAATCGAGTGTATATCAGTGGGTATGGCGCTATTTTAAGATCGAATGATGCAGGAAGTACTTGGAATTTTACCCATGCAAAAAATGAATTTTTCAAAGCCATGGCTTGGCAAAATGAAGAAACGGGAATCGCTATTGGTTACGAAGGTAGTATTTATAAAACCAGTGATGGTGGTAATGGATGGCGAGTGATTCGGAATGGGAATAATTTTTTAAAAAAGAAATATCACTTTTTAGATATTGCAAAAAATAGTAGTGATACTTATGTCCTTGTTGGTGAAGAAGGAACTGTGTGGTTAAGTACAAATGGCGGTGAAGATTGGAAAGAACTTGCTTCCTTCACGAAAAAAGATTTACGAGGTGTCTCCTTTAGAAATGAAAATACATTTGTAGTTGTTGGAGAAGAGGGCGCTATTTTTTCGATTAAAATTTAATATTTAGAGAAGCTGTTCATCATCAACAAGTTATTATGGCGAAAAATATTGTAAGTTGGGTTACACGGAAATGTATCTTTTTGCAAAAGAATAAACGCTAAATGTTTTATTTCTTCTCGTATAAATTAAATAAAGTTGTTTTGTCATTGACTTTCATCGGTATATATACAGAGTCAACTGGACTATTTTTACCAGCAATCAAATATTGACTCTCGGCATTTCCTTGCATACTAATCATGCGAGTTCTCATCAAGTAACACATCAATTCAGAATCATTATGTGCATCACTGCTAGAATTGATAGTGATACGTTCTGGTAAGGCCTTGCCTATTGCATATACATCTTGTAATAATTCTTTGTCACGACATGTTTTTCCAATTTGGGCAACTGAAAAAATAAAGGCACTTGTCAATAAAACGATACCGACTATTTTGAAAACCTTATATGTTTGTGTGTGGGAATGCCAAGAGTGGATAAAATGCAACAGAATCGGTGCAGTTAAAATAGCAAACCCCATGGCAAAATAAGGAAGTGCAGGAACAAAATAAAAACCATTTTGAACCATAGTTAACATTAAAGGTAAGGATCCAGCGAGGCCAACGCATAAAAAGAAAATGGCTTTGCGTAAATGTTTCGTCTTTATTAAATCCAACTTTTTCCAATAAGAAAGAAGGAATGCCAATCCTGTGAAAAGTAATACAGGAATTAATTCCGTAAAGAGTCGGATTAAAATAAAGTAGCGATGCACAACACTCGGGTTTTCAAGAATTCTCTTGAAAGCTCTTTTGAAGATATAAATAGAAAGACCATGTTTTGCATCTGGCATTAAAAATAAAACAACTGCTATAAAAAGATAAGTCAATATCATAGCGGTGGTTATTTTGACCGTTCTAGAAACAGTAATTTTTTTAAGAACTAGGCAATAAAAAAATGGGATACAAGTGATAAAAAAAGCAGGAAAGCCTTTAACTAGAAATCCTAAAAAAACAAAACAAGCGGATAATACCCATGCGCCAACGCGAAGTGATTTGCGTCGAACGGTTTTGTACATCAGAATAGAAGCGCCTAAAATGAAAAGGCTCAAGGTATTCTCTAACATATTATTGGAGTAAGACCAAAAGCAAACTGGAATTGTGATCCAGAGCAAGACAGGCAACCAACTCATCTTTTGTAAATCGCGGTAATGCTTAAAAACTTCTTTCCATAAAACGCTTATCAACAGGGCATTTAAACAAAGCGTAACCAAAACATAAGCTCTTTCTACGTACATACTGCTACCAAAAAAACGAAAAAAGAAAGACATGATGCCTATGCCTAAGGGCGGTTGTTCATGAAAAGTATGAAATCCAACTATATTATATTCATCGAAAATGGGAAGCCAAAAACTACCTAAACCCTGACTTAAATTATGTGCGACTGAAGTGTATAAAACAGCATCCATAAACATGCCATCTTGTAAAAGTGTTGGGAGTGTAAGTCCAACCAAAACTGAACAGGTAATTAACCAATAAGGGAGATGTTTGACATGTTCTCTTGTCGATGACATGCGCAAATATAGTTGTAAACTTTATTATTCTTTATTCTTGTTACTTTTTTTTGATGATGCGTATTGCACGTATCCTTTTTTCTAGATAAAATAAATTTTCAGAATGTAAAAAAAATATGCTTGCTTACAAAAAAAACTTACTTTTACAAGTTAAGATGGTACAACAAATTACAGAAGGAATTAGCATTACCGTAGAAACCTTTTACAATAAGGAGCAGTCGAATCCGCTTCTCAACGAATTCACATTTGCGTATCGTATTTCTATTGATAATTTTTCCAATTTTCCCATTAAATTAATTAGACGACACTGGCAAATATTTGACAGCAATGGTACACATCGAGATGTAGAAGGAGAAGGTGTTGTAGGGCAGCAACCAATTTTGGAGCCTGGTGAATCCTTTCAATATATTTCTGGAGCTAGCATAAGGACTGATATCGGTAAAATGATAGGAAAATATCAAATGGAAAATATGCTAAACAAAAAACTATTTAGTGTTCAAATACCAGAATTTGATTTGATTGCACCCCATAAATTAAATTAAGCGAAAGAACACAAATGGAAACAATATTTTTAACATCAGTTTTGGCACATCCTTCTTCACATTTTAATAGCTTTGTCGCCATTTTGTAACATATCATGTAATGAGGCATACCAAATGTTGACATCAAAATCAAATGGTAATAGCCGAATTCCTCGTGGCAAAAAAAATAAATAGGAACAAATGAAATGAGGCTTTACAAAATTTGTAATCCATATCAAATGATAATAGCCGAATTCCATGTGACAAATGAAAAAAAATAAATAGGAACAAATGAAAAGAGGCTTTACAAAATTTGTAATCCATATCAAATGATAATAGCCGAATTCCATATGACAAATGAAAAAAAATAAATAGGAACAAATGAAAAGAGGCTTTACAAAATTTGTAATCCATATCAAATGATAATAGCCGAATTCCATATGACAAATGAAAAAAAATAAATAGGAACAAATGAAATGAGGCTTTACAAAATTTGTAATCCATATCAAATGATAATAGCCGAATTCCATATGACAAATGAAAAAAAATAAATAGGAACAAATGAAAAGAAGCATCAAGTTTTTATGGTTGGGTTTAATCATCTGTGTCCTTGGATTCAATATATTTATTTGGATGATCAATGAGGGATGGTTAGGCTATATGCCAAGAATGAAGGAATTAGAAAACCCTCAATCTGCAACTGCTTCTGAAATTTATTCTGGTAATGGAAATTTAATTGGCAAACTGTATTTAGAAAATAGGGATCCTTGCAAATTCAGTGAAATATCAACTTATGTATTTAATGCCTTGGTAGCAACAGAGGATGAACGATTTTACAAACACAGTGGTATTGATGCAGAGGCTATAGGTAGAGCGGTTTTTGGGGTATTAACCTTGAATCCAAAAGGAGGTGCAAGTACAATAACACAACAACTTGCCAAACATTTATTAGATCAAGAATCTAGGTCTAAATTTTTTTTAGGGAAGTTATTGGAAAAATTAAAAGAACAAATTGTAGCGGTGAAATTGGAAAAGAATTTAACCAAACAAGAAATATTAACCCTTTACTTAAATACTGTTCCTTGGGGTTATAATGCTTATGGCATTAAGAGTGCGTCCAAAACTTATTTTAGTAAAAAACCAATTGACTTAAAAATTGAAGAAGCAGCATTATTAATAGGAATGCTAAAGGGCTCTTCATTGTACAATCCATTGCGACATGTAGAACGAACAAGAGATAGACGTAACACGGTTTTAGATCAAATGGTAAAAAATGCAAAAATAGATGGTGACGAAGCCGAACGTTTGAAAGAACTTCCAATCACTTTAGATTTTTCGCCAGAAAGTAATTTACAACATGAAGGTGTAGCACCTTATTTCAGGCAAGTAGTAGAACAAGATGTGAAAGTTTGGTGCAAGAAAAATGGCTTGAATATTTATAAGGATGGCTTGAAAATTTATACTACCATCGATACCATTTTACAACGATATGCGGATGAAGCCGTACAAAAAAATATGTATGGTAAAACACGATTTGCGAATGCACAATTGTGGAATGAACATATGCCAACGCTTATGCGTGCCATCAAAGAAACAGATCGCTATAAAGGTTTAGTAGATGAAGGAAAGAGTGAGAAAGAGATCATGTCTATTTTTAATACCAAGACAAAAATGAAAGTTTTTTCATGGAATAATAAGCGGGAAAAAGACACTATTATTTCGCCTTTGGATAGTATTAAGTATATGAAAGGTTTTGTGCAAACTGGCTTCGTAGTGATGGATCCAGCTACAGGTGAAGTGAAGGCTTGGGTAGGTGGTATTGATCATAAATATTTTCAATTTGATCACTGCAATATCAATACAAAACGACAAGTTGGTTCAACCATCAAACCATTATTATATTGCTTGGCTGTAGATAATGGCTATTCGCCATGTCAATCCATAAGCTTGAATCCAGTGTATTTTCCTGGCTCTGGTTTATATGGTCCGGATAAAAGTAGAGGAGCAATGCAGATGAAAATTGCATTGGCAAAATCAAAAAATAATGCAACAGTAAATATTTTAAAATTAGTCGGCATAGACCATTTTGTAAAATTTCTTAAAACACTTGGTGTGGAAAGTAAAATCAATTCTTTCCCTTCCGTGTGTTTAGGTGCTGATGATATTTCCATTATTGAAATGTTGCGTGCTTATACCATGTTTCCAAATTATGGCATCAATACAAAGCCCATTTATATCACTCGCATTGAAGATAGAAATGGCAACTTATTAGAAAATTTTGTACCAGAAAGAAATGAAGTGATTAATGAAATAACGGCGTACAAAATGATTCGTATGATGATGGGAACCGTATTGATTGGGACTGCAAAACGATTGAAACCCGTATGGGGAATCACTGGTGAATGCGCTGGTAAAACAGGTACTACCAATAGTGAGGCCGATGCTTGGTTTATAGGTTATACACCACAATTATTAGCAGGTGCATGGGTTGGTTGCGATGATCGATTTATTGGTACAGGTTTAGGTGAAGGCGCTCGAGCAGCCATGCCAACTTGGGGTGAATTTTTTAAATCATTACAAGCGGATCCAAGATTGGGTTATTCTAAAATTGATGTATTTGAAAAACCAGTTTCTATGGAAGGTATGGATGAATGCGATGCCTCTGATGAAATAAGTTTGAAGAGAGCTGCAGCCATCATGAATGTTTCTCGAAGTGATAAACAAGTTGAAGATGATGAACCAAAGGAGGAAAATCATTTTGACAATGGCGATAAAGGAACAGAAAAAGAAGATTATAAATAAGCATGCATCTTACTATTCATGCGATGAAAATTAGTGTTTGCTTTTTACTCTGTTTATTACAAATGCAAAACGTTTTTTGTCAAACCAATGTAGCGTTTTGTGGCATAAAAAATAAAACTACATTTTCAGGAGAGGTATTAAATTATAAGGTCTATTATACATTAGCAGGTGCCTATTTTCGTGCTGGTGAAGCTACATTTAGCAATACATTATCTGTATTAAATCATCAACCTGTTTATCACGTTATTGGCTCTGGTAAGACTTTTAAGAACTATGATTGGTTTTTTAAAGTGAGGGATATTTATGAAAGTTATTTAGATACAGCCACAATGTTGCCACTTAAATTTACACGTAATGTAAGTGAAGGCAAAAATAGAATCTATAACAATGTGCAATTTAACCAGAAGCAAGGCACTGCATTATCTACGAATGGATTGTTTGAAATACCACCTTGCATACAAGATGTATTATCGGCAATTTATTATGCTAGAAATATTGATTTTAATACCTACAAAATTGGAGACAAAATACCACTCACCCTTTTTTTAGATGATGAAGTTCATCCCATTTATATTCGTTATTTGGGCAAACAAAAATTGTCAACTTCCAGTGGCGTTTACAATGTCATTAAATTTAGACCAATGTTAATAGAAGGCACTTTATTTAAAGGTGGCGAAAAAATGACGGTCTATGTTACGGATGATGAAAGGAAAATTCCTATCCTGATTGAAACACCAATTTTGGTTGGAAGTGTGAAAGTGTATTGGGTGAAGTAGTGTTATTGTCGCGCGTTTCAATGGTGTTAGAGTTCCTCTGCTATTTCAATTTGTTGTATATCGTTATCTTCTATTCTATATGTGATCCTAACCTTCAATCCATCTCGTAGCACATTGTTGTATGTTTTACTAAATGTATTAAAACGCCCTAACAAGTAGTCGTTGTATTGAAAAGTAACTGCATCAACTTGAAAGCTTTCAGATGTAACATTTGTATATCTCTTGTGTTCTATTGTTCTATTGAAGTTTGTAATTACACCTTCCACTTTTCCAGCTTGTGTTGATGCTAAAATTGTCTTTATTCTTTGGTCTGTGTCATCAATTGTAAAGAATGTTAAGTAAAGATAAAGTGACAATGATAACATGGAAAAAATTCCAGCAGACCATAACAGAATTGTTTTTTCATAATTGTCGTCTGCCTTTTTAAATATTTTAGTTAGAATCCAAACAATTGTAGCCGTAATAAAAACAAATAAACGAACTTCATACGATTTTATAGAATTCGTTGGTGCATCTATATTGACCAGTAAATTTTGTAATTCATTTTTTTAAGTTAAGATTCGTTTGCGCTCACTCTTCTAATTGGCAGTAACTTTTAATTATAGATACAGCTTTATATTATTTGCTTCGCCTTCAATTCTAAATACGTATTCACTACCGAAATACTGAGCTTTTGAGGTGCCGTATAAATAACCAAAATGCCATTTTTTTGTAGCTCTTTTACGATCATTTTCTTTTCATATAAAAATTTGTCTGCTATGGTTTTTACATAAATATCTTCTAACTGATTTCCTCTTTTTTCATGTAAACTACTGACCTCTGTATTTTCAAAAAAGATAATACAAAGAAGATGTTTTTGGTTGAGGGCTCTGAGGTAAGGCAATTGTCGTTCAAAGCCTGTATAGGTTTCAAAGTTGGTAAAAAATAAAAGCAAACTTCGCTGTCCAGCTCGCTTTAACAAAACTTGATGTACATCGGCAATATTGCTTTCTTTAAATTGTGTTTGCTGTTTATAGAGTGTTTCTAAAATCGCATTAAATTGCTTTTTGGATTTCGAAGGCTTTAGAAAGTCATTTATTTTTTCATTGAAAGTGAGTAGCCCAATTTTGTCTTCTTTTTGCAATGCCACATACGAAAACATCAAAGCGGCATTGATAGAATAGTCTAATAAGGTAAGGTTGTCGAAAGGCATTTTCATTAATCTGCCCATGTCTACAATGCAAAATATCTGTTGCGATTTTTCGTCCATGAAAGCGTTGACCATCAATTCATTTTTTCGTGCACTTGCTTTCCAATTGATGGTGCGTGCATCATCGCCGCGAGTATATTCTTTCACATGATCAAACTCTGTACTCATTCCTCTTCGATAACGAATTCGTCCGCCAGATTGCGCTTGTGGATTGGGTATAGAGCGAATTTGAAATTTACGAAGTTGTAAAAAAGATGGATATACGCTTACTGTTTGCTCATGCATGGCGGTAAATCTTTTTTGAACCAATTGCAAACGGGAAGAAATATAGGTTTGAATATTTCCAAATAAATATACTCCTCTTTGTGTTGGCTTTACATGATAATGCAATTCATTTTTAGACAAAGCCGATAGGCTTTTGTGGATAGCAAAATCTCTTTTTTGAAAATGCATGGGAAGCTCATCAATGATCATGCTTTGCAAGGGAATATTATACGTGCTTTGGATGATTAGTTGTATTTTATTGTCATCGCCATTACTCAGTAAATCTGGTACCACACGATGCAAGTGTAGTTTGCTATTTGTAAAAAAAAGTAAGGCATAATCTACCAAACTTAATATCAATAAGAATACAAAAGCTGCTTTTGTAAAGATGAACAAGAGTGGTAAAAAATAGGAAAATAAAAATAGAATAACCAGAGCACCCCAAGACAAGAAAAAACGTTGGGTGAAAAATAAATCGCCTAAGAAATGTGTTTTTTTCATTTCTTATTGAATTTGTTTATATAGAAAAATAATGTGCATTTGCTAAAACCAGCGCAAAGGGTTTCGCTTTGCTGAGAGAATATAATTTTTAATATTCATCCAAAAAGCGACAATGAAATAGAGTATAACAGGTGATCCAAACGTAAGGAAGGAAATATAAATAAACCAAAGTCGAATGCGTGAAATTGAAATATTTAATTTCTCACCCAAATGAGTGCAGACGCCAAATATTTTCCATTCTAAGAAATTCCGAAAATTACGCATAACACAAATGTAATTTTTTTTAGCTAAAAAAATATACATTAAGATTCATTTCCAATAAAATTAATTCTGTAATTCCACCCAAGCAAGTATGCCACCGCTTAGGTTTTTGGTATTGGTAAAACCCATTTGCTCTAATACCAAACATGCAGTGAGACTACGTTTGCCACTTCTACAATGTACTATTACCTCTTTGTCTTTCCAATCTTCAATCGCATCTATTTGACCATTTATAACTTGACCCAATGGAATCAATAAAGCACCCATATTGGATTCTTTGTATTCATCTGGTTCACGTACATCTAGTATATATAATTCTTCACCAGATTCTTTTCGTTTTTTTAATTCTTCTACGCTTATGTTTTGCATGCCTTATTGTTTGTAAATCTTATTGTAATAGGTATTTCCATGAAGGTCGGTGCTCCGAAGGATATATAAACCGCTTGGTATATTTTCCAGATTGATTTTATTTTCTGTAGGAATATATTTTTTGATGAATGCACCACTTGTGGCAAATAGACTACATTCTACTATGGTATTTTTGCTTTTTATCCATAATGAATTTGCTACAGGATTAGGATATACTTGCAGTGTTGCGTTATTTGTAGTCGCTGTAATATCATTAGTAGCTGTTGGTGTAAACGACTGACCAACTATAGGTCGCATCATCACACTGCCTGCTGTAATGGATGCAAGCCAAGTACCATCTACATTATAATATAAATGTTGGCTATTGGTATTTGTGTTCACATCTAATCCATAATACAAACTATCACTTCCAAAGTTCGCTGGCTGTGTAATTCCCATATAGTAAGTTCCTGCTTGTAAGAATACAGGATTTAATAATGCATAAGTCGAAAAACCATTGATGGTATTATCATATTGCACTTGTAATAAATCTTCTTGTTGAATGATGGAATCTGTGGATCCAATGCCTCCGGAAAGCGATTTATATAATACAATAGAAAAATATTTTCCTGCAGCAGTTGGTACTTGTGCGCCAAAATGGATCATTAATCCACGTATAGTATCTGCTTCATTCAAGGTAAAGGATAATGCAGTTTTGGAAGGATAATTAAAAGCAGGCAACAGGAAATACGATTTCTCAGCGCTACCATCATCATACGCAAAGTAATTATCGAATACCGCATCTCTGACCAAGGTATCATTCTGTCTTCTATCTGTTCCATTGACTGGCGCATAGAAATAAGTATTGCGAATGACGATTTTACTTTTATTAGTTGGGGCTGTATACGCGATATTATAAGTAGGAATGGATTGATTGATGGAAGACTTTGCAACTATTGCTGTACTTGGCAAACTTGCATTTGAAATTGACGTAGATGAAATAAGCTCAGTGGCAGTATGCATCGTGGTTACAGACTCTGCAATTGGATATAAATTCCGAATGGTAAAATCTTGTGTAAGCGACTTTTCATTTGCTTGATTGGCGATAAAATGACGATACGGCATAGAGGAATATGGACTTAAAATAGAGGTTGGTTCTGTGGTAAATGCAACATCATTCATGATGCTATCTGCAAGATTACGATTGACATCTATTTTGATATAATCTAAATTCCACACATCATCATTTAGGTTTAATGAAGCAATATTTACAAATCGAAATTGAAAACCGGCATGTAAATATTGCGCATCCGTAATTGGTAATAATTGGATTTTAAATACTTGTAAACCTGTACCTCTGGTTTGCCAAACACGAACCCAATCATTATTATTATTTTTGAAATAAAGGAATAAGCTATCATTCATTTCTGGCGCAAAACCAAGACCTTGTGCTTGATAAAAAAAACTAAAATAAATATTATTTGCAGCTGTGTAACTAGATAAATCAATCGGCTTAGAAGTGAGGCTATCTGCAAGTCCGGACGAATATTGATATGGATAATACGGTCTTCCTTTTGCATTTAATCCATCCAATGTGGCCACACCTCGTGTAATCGGAAAGGAACCCATTGTATTGTTGATATATGCCAGACTATCTTCCCAAAGATTCGGATTTGGATAAGGACCATCGTAGGAAAAATCATCGATGAAAGGTAATACCGCTCTTGTTTTGTGTGTGTTGAATTGTTGAATCGTTGTATGTTGCAAAACTGGATTGAATCGCAAGGGTGCTACAACTTCCTGTGCATGTATCCAATGGCTTGTACAAACAAGTAACATGGATAATATGTAAATTACTTTTTTCAATTATTCGTATTCATTTTTAATATTGTCGTCCGATTTTTTAATTTTCGTATCGACTTTTACTGGTGTAGTAGATTTTGATTTTGGATTGCCTATAACGTTAGAGTCCTTGGGTTTATTGCTTTTATCCGCGCCTCTCGGTGTTGAATTTAAAGGGGTTTGTTTATTCACTTGTGGGATATGCATACCAGGGATTTTGTTCTTCGTTTTTAATGAATCTGGAATGTTATGTCGTGTTGGTAATTTGGCAGAATCCGCAACTAAAACATCGGTGGAATCATCCCCTAATAATTTATGAGAGCCAGATCTATTTTTATCTAATAATTCTTGTGAAGGCGATTGCATAATTCTCAAATCAATCATGTCGCCGGATAGAATGGTATTCTTGAAATCCAGTTCATTGTATTCTTCTGGGGTTTGCATATAGACTACAGCATTTGCTGAATCGGTGATAGCGCCATCCCAAATAATATTGGAAGTAAGACCCAAAGATTCGATTATTGTTTTCGCCTCATAAAATGTTTTACCAATCAAGTTAGGCACATCTTGCATATCTGACAATCCTTCTCCAATCACCAAGTCAATTTTAGCACCAAATGGAATGGCAGTACCTATCGGAATTTTTTTTCCTTTATACCATTGCTCCAAAACCGCACCAGCAGCCACATCTGGTCTGTAATTGGTATCACCCATTTGCAAACGATAGCTTTGCATGGTAAGCAATGCATTTCGAAAAGAGAGGTTCACCAAATTAGGCATGTTGGTAGTTGGGACAGATTTTTTATTAACGGTTAAAAAAATAGTACGTCCTATTTTTACTGTTGCGCCTGCTTCTGGTTCTTGAAATAAAATTTCTAAAGGTTTTTTTTGTGCTTGATAGGTAGAGTCAATTTCAATTCTGAATCCTTCGTCTTCCAGAAGACTGATTGCATCTTTCATTTTTTTTCCAGTTAATGCAGGCACTTTAGTTTCTTGTCCGTGATTTGTAAGCCAGTTTAATGAATTAAAAAACAAAAAAAGCAAGGCAATAACCACGAGGAATATCAAAAATAGATGGAAGAGAAATGAATTTTTCAGCACTTGTAGAAATTTCTATCGGGTAAAAATAGGGTTTTTGTAGTTGTATTCTGTTGCAAAGATGTAAAAATAATAAGGAAAAGTTTCCATTCGTTAGACCTTAGATAGTGTCAAATATTTTTCAATTAAAAAATACACTTCCATATAAAATAAAATGGGCACCATGTGGCGCCCATTCTTTTCTACATCCATTTATCAAATTTAGAAATTCACAGAAGAAATTCTATTTCCCCAACCCATTGTAAATAAATTTGGAATATTATTTACAACAGCAAAAAATACACCTGGACCAGGATTGTAATTTATGGCGTCAAAGAAATGAACATTCATTGGTCCATTACCTGCACCTTTCGCAGAATTGGACAAGTTATTAATTGGGGCAACCAAATTAGGTGTTGGTCCTAAAACAGCAAACCCTGGAGCTGGTGCAAAATTGATTAGATTAAACAAGGTAATTGGAAATGCACGAGTTTTATGTTGATCCAAATACGCAGTAAATGTTGGACTAGAAGTGCCGTGTTCAGCCACATATTCATCTTCATGAATAGAAACTGCGTATGCTCTATGTGCTTTTGATTGTTTTATTTCTGCTTGCATTTCAGTGAAAGAAGGAACAGAATTAATGAAGCTTTCAGCCATGTCGCTATTATCGAAATAGTAATAGTTCATAACACCATCTAATTGATCGGTTACTACTACAGATGTTTGTGGTAACCCAAAATTAGTGATGTCGTGTTGGTGGTATACTTGTTTACCATTGCAATAATAATGTGCATCAGTTGGTAGAACATCAGAGGATACTTCTGTAGTAGTTGCAGGAATAGTAATTGGTGTTTTTTGGCATGCTGTGAATGTGATGGCAATGACTGCGATTGCGAAGATTAAAGTTTTCATGATTTTAAATTTTTGTTTTGTTTGTAAATGTTGTTTGTGAATTTTGTTTTTGCTTTTTGTTTGTTTTGTTTTTGCTTTTGTTAGTGTATTAGAAAGAGAAATTAATGACGCTAGGGTGGATATGTTTTGAAGTAGTTGATGTGTATTTCGTTTTTCATTTTGTTTGCTTTTCTGATACAAATGTAGAACCGCATACCACGCTGTACAATCCCGTAAAAGGGTGTACTCTGTAAAATACCGTATTACGGGAGAGGGATAATTTTAGTGTGCTACTAGTGTGAGATACAGTAAAAACAAGGCTTGCAACAAATTATACTTTTTACAGAGGTGTATAATTTACCACAGAGTTGCACTCAGTTTTACCACAGAGTTGGACGGAGTTTTTTCACAGAGTTGGACGGAGTTTGACTCAGTTTTACTCTGTGTTTGACTCAGAGTAACTCTGTGGTTATTTCTCGAAATACTGGCGCAGGAATGGCGTGTAAATGTGCGTGAGCTTCCTTGGCTTGTCAATATTTTTACACTTCTGAGTGCATTGGGAATTGCTGAATGGTCAAGTCAGGAGCAAGGATAACACGGATGAAAGGATTACATAGATTATAAAAAATGGAAGAACGGTAGATTCAAACCAAAAAAAATATTGTGGCTGTTGGTTAAGAAAAGCATAGAAAGGCGAAAAGTAATTTGAGCTATTTCTTTACTTATTCAAGGCTGCATATTTTGCAAGAACAGCGTCTAAGTGTTTTACAAATTTGCTTGGATCTGCATCATATTTATATCCATTTTCAGCGAGTAGATGTTCGTCTGCATCTATGAAAAAATAATAAGGTTGTGTATTAGAATTGTATTTTGCAGATTGAATATCAGAATTTTTTTGCCCTAAATTCATAACCCTACTTCCTAAGAAGGTAGATTCATATTGTTCAGATTCTGGGATTTTTACATTGGTCGCATCACAAAATAAAGACACGACAATAAATTTATTTTTCATGCGTGAAAACACTTCCTCATTACTCCATACTTGCGTCTCCATTTTTCGGCAGTTGACACATGTAATACCAGTAAAATCAAGCATGATAGGCTTATGCTGTTCTTTAGAAGCTTTTAACGCATCTTGATAATCATAGTAAGTATTCATGCCATTTTTCTTCACCACTTCTGGTTCGTAAATTTTGAAATCTTCGGCATAACGATTTTTATTTTCACTTAGGTTATGGCTTGTTGAACCAGACACATTTGCACCTGAATTTATGACAAAATCTTGGGTGCCCATTGGAGGAACAAATGCGCCCATGCCATTTAATGGCGCGCCCCACATGCCAGGAATTAAATAAAATGCGAATACCATGGTGGTCAAGCCAAACATCAATCTTGTTACGGTAAGATATGGTAAGCCCCAATCATTTTTTGGCAATTCACTGTCATGCGAAAACCGAATAATACCAAATAAATAGAGAGTCATTGCCAAAGAGATAACAACCCAAATGGCAATAAAGATTTCACGATCTAATAATCGCCAACCCATTTGCAAATCGGCATTACTTAAAAACTTAAATGCCAATCCTAATTCGATAAATCCGAAAACTACTTTCACAGCATTTAACCAACCGCCTTGCTTATTTAATGCATTTAATAACTGCGGAAAAATAGCAAACAAAGTAAATGGCAAAGCCAAGCCCATACCAAATCCTGTGAAGCCAAACAATGGACCAATTTTTGCGCCTTTGCCTATTTCTGAAATCAGTCCACCAATGAATGGTGCTGTACAAGAGAAAGAAACAATTGCCAATGTCAATGCCATGAAAAATATACCAGACCAAGAATTTAAGTTGGCTCGATTATCGGTAAAAGTGCTCCATTTAGCAGGAAGCGTTAATTCAAATGCACCTAGGAATGCCGAACCAAAAATTAGAAAAATAATAAAGAAAAAGAAGTTGGTTACCCAATGAGAAGAAATTTCGTAGAGTATATTTTTATTATTTACGAGCGTAAGCAAAAGTCCTAGTAAAGCAAAAATGAGGATAAGGCTTATAGAATATTGTAAAGCAACTTTAATACCTGATTTTCTATCTTTGGTACGCTTCAAAAAAAAGCTAACCGTCATAGGTAACATGGCAAATACGCATGGTGTAATGATGGCGAGTAAACCACCACCCATGCCTTCCAACATTAGAATAATATTGGATCGATGGTCTTCGCTAACTGTAGTTGGTGTGCTTGTTTGATTGGATTTTATTGTTTCTGATATAGGAAGTGGATGGGTTGTATCTTCGATTTTTGAACCAGAATTCACATCCTGTGGTGTAGTATCTACAATAGTTTCAGCTCCTTTTGCAGTATCTAATTTTGCATCTCCAGCGTCTGTTATTTTTATTTCAAATGCTCGGTCAACGGCTTTTAAACATTGAGAATGGTCGCAAGTTTGGTAGTTTACATTTCCTTTGATGGAGGTATTGCTAAGTACTTTTAGCTTTTGTGTATAGGTAATTTCATTTTCAAAAAAATGGGTAACGCCATCTGTTCCCGGAAATTCTTTGCTAATTTTTTTCCCGGATTCTTTAATTTTTTCATGGATAAGAACTTGCGGGTTCTTAGTAAACTTAAATGAAGGTGGAACCAGAAGCCCATCTCCACCAGGATCTAAACTCCATAAATGCCATTCAGGTTTTAAAGAACAATGAATTTTTAATTCATATTCATTGTCTTTTAGCTTGCTTGCATTAAATGTCCAAGTGGTAGGATCCGCAATTATTTGTGCGTCAATAAATTGATAGCAACTTAAAAATAGGACAAGCAACAAACATATTTTCTTCTGCATACTTTTATTTTATTTCTACGGTAAAAGGTAAATCAGTTGGCGGCAAGCACATTTTGTCATTGCAACATTGATAGGTAATGGTTCCGGTAAGTTTGAAAGGTTTTGCACTATCGAAGTCTATCATGAAGACTGCATCATTTTCAAAAAAGTTGACCATGCCTATTCCTTCCATTTCTTTGGTAACAGGTTTGCGTTCCATACGCACTTCACTTTGATTGTTCAGTTTCAATTTGGGATTGATTACCACTTGTGTTCCTATCAATAATCCATCCCCTCCAGGATCGGTTGCAAATACGTGCCAATCCTTTTCAATACTGGCCTTCGCATACAAAGTATATTTACCGCTGGTAGCATTTTTTGTGGCAGAGAAAGTCCATTTCACAGGATTCATATTTTGGGAAAACGCTATTGCACTGCAAAAAAGTATCAACAGTGACAGTATTATTTTTTTCATGCTTTTTATTTTAATTATGAATTAAACTGGCAAATAATTTACGACCATCTACATTTTCTAAGGTAGGCGAACAGGCTCTTTCGGGATGTGGCATCATACCAAATACATTGCGACCTGCATTACATATACCTGCAATTGCATTGGTTGATCCATTTGGATTTTCTTGTCCTATTACCCCTGCTCGATTACAATATCTAAAAATGACTTGGTCATTGTCTTCTAATTGTTGCAGCGTTTGCGCATCCGCATAATATCTGCCTTCGCCATGTGCTACTGGAATTTGCAACACTTGATTTTTAATGTCTTTTGTTATTGGTGATGCATCATTCTCACTTTGGATAAATACATTTTTACAAACAAATTTTTGGGTGTCGTTCAATAATAATGCGCCGGGTAATAAACCAGCTTCGCACAATATTTGAAATCCATTGCAAACACCAAGTACTTTTCCGCCACGATTGGCATGTGCAATTACACTTTCCATCATTGGGCTGAAACGCGCCAGAGCACCACATCTTAAATAATCGCCATAGGAAAAACCACCGGGTAAAACGATACAGTCTTCTTTGCCAAAAGCACTGATATCTTTATCTTTATGCCATAACATAATCACTTCTTGCTCTAACTCATGACGTAATGCAAATTCCATATCGCGGTCACAATTAGAACCAGGGAAAACAACAACTCCGAATTTCATGCTTAAATAGTATTGGTTTAGAAAAGCCATTGCACGATGACAATGACCGAAAGTAAAAAATAGAATGTAAATATATTATATTTTTCCTTTTGGTTGTGAAAGGCTTGACTTAAAATAATGCTAATTGGCGTAATTGCTAATAGCCAAGGCAATCCTGGGAAAATATTCGCGAATATGCCAATCAGGACAGAAAATATTAAATACAGGATAATCACATTCCATTTCTTCTGCACGGCAATCGGGTTTTTGATGCCAGATTGATTGATTAAGTAAAGACTATGTACTATGAGAAATAATGAAGTAATGGTGAGGATGATGAATTGCACATTGGAAATTAATTTCAAGGGTAAATATATATGTAGAAATAAATGAGGCATCACAGAATGCCAATGTCCAGTAAGAAAAACAATGCCTAGCGCGAAATAGAAAGGTGTAACGATGCCGAATACATAAGCCAATATTTCTTTAAATGAAAAGGAACGCAAAATGAGCAACGTCATCAAAAAGAATATAAACATGGGTATTGCAGGAAAATAGAACAAGCAAGCAGCAGATACCCAAATGCCTATGTCGAAACTGGCTATTTTGGAAGACCGTGAATGGTAGAGCTGTAAAGACTTTGCGAATGCAATAAATAGGCAAATATTCGCTATAAATACGGTGGAAAATAAAGTTAAGGAAGGCACCAATGCACTATATAAAACCAGTGCCAGAGCGGGTAACATGCTTTTGCGTTGGTACAGTTTTTCTTCATTAATGACATAGTTAAAATAAAAAGCAAACAATAAAAAAAGAATGGTAGAAATAAAAAGATACAATACAGGTTGATGGATATAGAATTCCTTCAAGCTTTGCCAAGTGAAAAAAAGACCTTGGTTAAAATCAGAAATGCTTTGTACGTCAGGAGGATGTAAAAATAGATGCACTCTGGTTAGGAGAGTCAGCACTATCAAGCCTATGGAAGAGGCAATGTCATTACGTTTGAACAGTTGAATCACAAAGAAGAATTAAAAACTAATTTTAAGGAAACAAAGATAATTTTTTGTAATACATGGTATCACTATTTCTCCAGCGGATACTTGAATGCCTAATCGGTTCATGATATTCCAATCGTCTACCTCATCGGAAGTTTGAATTTCTTTCATATTCAATTCACCTTTTGCAGAAATATAGCAGGCCATTAAACGAGTTACTTTTGAACTAAAATCATTGAAGAGATAAACCTTACCCAATGGATGTTGCAGCATAGCAAATGAGGAAAATTTGCCTTCATCGTCGCTGGTCATTTGTGCTTTTAAAAAGGTTTGACTCCATGCCATAGCGCCTTCTGGCTTCACATTAAAAATAACAACCTCATCATAATTGAATTCTTGCACGGTACGTGAGTTTTCCGCCATCGGTACCATAGAACTTGACATGAGCGGGTTGATAGAAGAAATGGTACGGGTAGTTTGGTACGTTTTTTCGGCACAAAATTCTATACCACCATCTTTCCGCAAGCTGATCTGCCTAATTTTCATGTCCCGCAAATCTGTTTTACTCGAAGTCACTTGCATCGCCAATGGAATAAAATGACTCATGGTTGGCGTTTGTTGTGTGATATCGAATTGGGTAACAAAAATTCCATGAGGTGCACTATATCTAGCATCTGCATAATAGCCACAGGCAATGACTAAATGATTGGTATTGTCTGCAATCATTTGTAAATCGCTTAGGGTATGTTTATTTAATGTGATATTGTTGATGCTAAATTCTTTTTGATTGCTACAAGCCAATATTTTCAATTCTTCTACACCAGCCCTGATTTTATTTCTATCTGTTGCTAAAATGAATATTTCTGCATTATTGTTGATGCATGCTTTATCTGAAATAAAAAAATCGATATTATCCAATAATTGATTGACTTGATATTGTATTTGTAAAGCTTCATTTATCACGATAGATTTTAAAACCCAATTGCTTTCCACAATGTACTGGGTATAAAATAAAAACTTGGATTTATCTTCACTAACTTCCATTGTATAGGCAATATCATCTTGGAAATTGGCTACAGGATTGCTGTCTATAAGCTGTGGTTCTGTAAATGTAAAATCGGCATTCAATTTAGCCAGCATCAAATTTTTACGTTTATCCTTTTTGACCAGATAAACAAGAAGTATTCCATTGGCCGAAGAAAGTAAACGAATATCGGTTGCACGTTCTGGCAAAAAATCTAAGGCAACCGTTTTTTCTTTTTTGAAATCCTTGGTGTAAAAAATAATTTCAGGTAAATCATTATGCTTTCGATACACGGCAGTGAGTTGCTGATAAGCCCCGATGACCGAGAAGTCATCTACACGGAAATTGAAATCTTCTTTTGGGCTAAGACTTAATTTCTGCGCAAATAGTGGTATAGACAAGCAAAGTAAAAAACAGCTTATGCCTATTTTTTTGGTGAATAGCAAATGGAATATCATTTGCGCAAAACTAAGCTTAAAATAGTTTAATTTCATTTCTGTCAAAACACAAAGCAGATAAAATAATTTTTTATTGCTCTACCAATTCCACGTCGAATACCTCTGCAAAATGGTGTTTAATTTTTGCTTCAACATCTGCCATTGCTACTGTATGGCCAAGTTCTTTTTCGATGCTTGTTACTTGTTTATGTTGTATGCCACAAGGTACTATCATATTGAAATAAGATAAATCTGTGTTTACATTTAATGCAAACCCATGCATAGTAATCCATCGGCTAGTACGTACGCCCATGGCGCATATTTTTCGGGCTTTGTGTGGTAGGTCAACATCTAGCCAAACGCCAGTTTCGCCTGCACTGCGTGTGCATTGCAAGCCGTATTCAGCTAAGGTTCGAATGATGATTTCTTCTAAATTGCGCATATACCAAACCAAGTCTGGTTTGAGGCTTTCTAAATCTACAATTGGATAACCTACAATTTGTTCTAAGCCATGAAAGGTAATATCGCCACCTCGATTCGTCTTAAAAAAAGTAATTCCTTTCTCTTGTAAATATGCGTTATTCACGAGTAAATTTTCGATATGTCCACTTTTACCTAAAGTAAATACAGGTTCATGTTCGCAAAGCAAAAAATGGGATTTAGTGTGCTCCATTTGTTCTGAACTACTTGCTATTTCCTTTTCTCTATTTCTTTTTTTGATGTCTACATTTTCTTGTAGCAAAGATTCTTGATAATCCCATGCTTGCTGGTATTCGATTCTGCCAAGATGTTGAAAGGCAACCTTCAATTTACTCATAGGGGCAAAAGTATGCCAGTAGCATTAATTTTTAATCATTATAACACCACAACCTATCATCCAAGGATCTGGGTTTTGCGGCAACGATTGTAATGGAAATCCTTTTTGCGGCGAAGCAAGCAAAAAGATTGAAATGGAAAGCGTGTGGGCCGCCCAAAATATATTCATTGCATTTTTAGTAGAATGTAAAAGTTCTAAAGATGTAATTGAATGGTTTCGACAAATAGTAATAAATGGTTTAACTTCGTCCACTTATGAAAAATACAAGCACTGCTTTGCTCCATCATGCGTTAGAGGAAGATGATGAATTGCAAGAGGATATGCCAATTGTTAGGCATGTCATTTTTGATTATGTCGTTGAGAATGGGCAAGAGTCAATACGTATCGATAAATATTTACACGCAAAAATTGCAGGCATCACCCGCAATAAGGTGCAGCAAGCCATTGATGATGAATGCATTACAGTGAATGATAAAATTGTAAAGCAAAATTATAAGATAAAACCTGCAGATCATGTAGTCGCGTATACATTTCGGGAACCAGAAAGTACAGAAATCATACCAGAGAATATTCCCTTGAATATTGTGTATGAAGATGATGATGTGCTGGTAATTAATAAACCATCGAATATGGTTGTGCATCCTGGACATGGCAATTATTCGGGAACGGTTGTAAATGCTGTTGCGTATTATTTGCAACAACAAAATAATGATTTTGTAAACCTACCTCGCATCGGTTTAGTGCATCGAATAGATAAAGATACGACTGGTTTACTCGTGATTGGAAAGACAGAAAAATCATTTAATTTTCTGGCTGAACAATTCAAAGAACATACTGTAAATCGAAGATATTATGCACTTGTTTGGGGCGATGTGGAAGAAGAAACAGGAACGATAGATACCTATATTGCAAGGCATGAAAGATTGCGAAAAATATTCGATACTTACCCTGCTGGCGAGATTGGTAAACATGCCATCACACACTATAAAGTGGTGGAACGATTCAACTATGTAACCCTTGTAGAATGCAGGTTGGAGACAGGTAGAACGCATCAGATTCGGGTACACATGAAGCATATTGGACATACCTTATTTAATGATAAAACGTATGGTGGCGATCGTATTTTGAAAGGAACTGTCTTTGCGAAATACAAGCAATTTGTAGATAATTGTTTTGCGCTTTTACCTCGTCAAGCCTTGCATGCAAAAACGCTTGGATTTGTACATCCTACTACTGGTAAGCAGATGGATTTTGAAAGTGATTTGCCGGATGATATGTTGCAAGTTTTGGAGAAGTGGACGACTTATGCCAAGGCGAAGAAATTGTGAGGCCATTAACATGTATAAAATAATTGAGTAAGTTATTTGGGCGGCACACACGCTCTCCTTCCAAGTCCGCCCACACCGAGGCGGATGTGGTGCGTGCTTTCCATTCGATCGTTGCCGCAATACACTGATTTCAAAAGAAATCTTCTCCTCGAGCGAAGTCTTCATTAAAAAATATTTTGAATTGTAATTAGATATTTAGACATTTGTCTAATTATTTAATTATGGATACAATTTTTAAGGCAATGAATGATCCAACGAGACGTGAAATTTTGAGAATTTTGCGGAAGAAGGATTTAACCGCAGGTCAAATTGCAGAAAAATTTGATATGACTGCACCAAGTATTTCACATCATTTGGATAAACTCAAAAGAGCCGATTTGGTAACGACTATCAAACAAGGTCAATACATATTTTATTCCATCAACACGACCATTATTGATGACCTTTTACAATATCTTTTAACTTTTAAAAAATAAAAATCATGCGATTCTCTATCAAAGAAACACTGCTCTTATTGTTCTCTTTTTTACCTTATTTTTACTTGTATACATTATGGGCGACGTTGCCGCAACAAGTGCCCACACATTTTGATTTTAATGGTGTTGCCAATGATTGGTCGAGTAAGTATTTTCTATTGTTTTTACCATGTGGCTTAGGTATTATTTTCTACTTTATTTTTAAGGCTTTGCCCTACTTAGATCCAAAAAAGAAACTAGAGCAAATGGGAAATCTATATACCAAGTTGAGATTCATCGTTTGTATTTTCATCACGTCTCTTTCTTTGTATATCTTATCGGTTACAGCTTCAGGAAGCATGAAGAACATGTCTTTGCTTTTCGTTTTGTTGGGCTTTTTCTTTGCCTTTCTAGGAAATTATTTTCAGGCAATCAGACCCAATTATTTCGTTGGTATACGCACGCCGTGGACATTAGAAAGCGAAGCGGTTTGGCGCAAGACACATCTATTGGGTGGGCGTTTGTGGATGATTGGCGGATTGCTAATATCTTTATTGGCATTTATTATTCCAGCAACCATATTTCCTGAAATTTTCTTGGGTATAGTTGCTATAATTTGTGTAGTTCCGATTGTGTATTCCTGGTTGGAATTTAGAAAGGAAAAGATGGAGTAGTAAGCTTTCAATACGGCGTTAGGGAAAAAAAATAAATTATTTGTTCAGAATAAAGCTATTCATTATCCATCAATTTTGCGTTTTTCATATCTCTTGAAGCATGGAAAACAGATACAATTTCAACTCTATCTGAGTCCGCAATTTGATATACAATTCTATAATTTCCTTCAATTAGTTCCCTTATAGTTTCCATTTCAAATTCTGGAACTATTTTTCCTATTTCTTTGTAAGTTTTTAAAATAGTAGTCCTATTCTTTAAGGTGGTTACTGTTTTTGCGGCGTAATATTTGCTATTTTTTGCTATGAAATCATAAATGTCTTTCAAATCATTTTTAGATTTTTCTGACCATATTATTTGAACCATGATTGCATTTCTTTTTCAAGCTCTGTCTCAGTCAAAATTCTACCTTCTTTCAAATCGTTTAGGCCTTGCCCAACAGATTCAATAAAGCTCATGCGCTCAAACAAATCATCCATACTAAATTCGTTAGGTAGATGTTCAATAATTTCTAATACTTTACTTTTTAGTAACATATTTTTATAATTGTGAAACAAATCTAAGGAAAATCATTTGACTCTAAGAAAAAATAATGTAACCTGCATTTTAAACCGCTCACCTAAAAAAAACTCCTGCTTCTCTCAGACTATCCCTTTAAATTTGCAACTTAATTTATCAAAACATGACGAGAGAAGTAAGAACAAGATTTGCACCGAGCCCTACTGGTGGGCTACATTTAGGTGGTGTGCGTACAGCATTATACAGTTATTTATATGCAAAAAAACACCAAGGTAAATTTATCTTGCGTATTGAAGATACAGATCAAAATAGATATGTAAGTGGTGCAGAACAGTATATTGTGGATTGCTTAGCATGGTGTGGTTTATCTCCTGATGAAGGTCCGCATATAGGTGGTGAACATGCGCCTTACCGACAAAGTGAACGCAAAGAAAGTTACAAACAATATGCTTTGCAATTGGTAGAAAGTGGTCATGCTTATTATGCTTTTGATACCACAGAAGAGTTGGAAAAAATGCGGGAAGATTTTAAATCCGTTCAAAATCCTTCGCCGCAATATGACCATACAACGCGAATGAAAATGAAAAATTCATTGACATTGAGCAAGGAAGAAGTACAACAATTGCTAGCAAATAATACACCTTATGTGATACGTATTTCTATGCCAGCAGATGACACTATTTCCTTTACGGATATGATTCGTGGAGAAATTAAAAATGATTCGAATTTGGTAGATGATAAAGTATTGTTGAAAGCAGACGGTATGCCTACTTATCATTTGGCGGTTGTGGTTGACGATTACCTCATGAAAATTACACATGCTTTTCGAGGTGAAGAATGGTTGCCGAGTGCGCCTGTTCATATTCTGCTTTGGAAATATTTAGGTTGGGAAAAGGACATGCCACAATGGGCTCATTTACCTTTGATTCTGAAACCAGATGGTCATGGTAAATTAAGTAAACGCGATGGAGATCGATTGGGATTTCCAGTGTTTGCTATGGATTGGCATGACGATAAAGCAAATGAAACCATTAAAGGATTCAAAGAACTTGGGTTTTTACCAGAAGCATTTATTAATTTATTGGCATTATTAGGTTGGCATAGTGGCGAAGAAAAAGAGCTCTTTACAAAAGAAGAAATGATCGCTGCTTTTAGTATGGAAAGAGTACATAAAGGAGGTGCGAAATTTGATTATGAAAAAGCAAAATGGTTCAACCATGAATGGATAAAAGCCTTGCCAGCTAAGACTTTGATGCCTAGTATGAAAGCGATACTCCTTGCAGCAAATGTTCCTATACATGAAGACGATTATTTATTGGATGTGATTACACTGGTCAAAGACAGGTGTGTTTTTTTGAATGATATTGTCATGCAATCGGCTTACTTTTTTCAAGCACCAACAGCAATTGATTTTGACGCCATCAAACCAAAATGGGCAGATGATAAAGCATTGTTTTTTTCGGAACTCATTCATCAATTTTCACAGCTTGACACTTGGGAATTGCAAGGAATTGAAGCAACATTTAAAACATTAGCTACAGAGAAAAATATTAAAGTGGGTGAATTACAATTCTTATTCAGAATGATATTGGTGGGTGGGAAATTTGGACCAGGTGTGTTTGATATTGCTTACAAAATCGGTAAAGAAGAAACACAATCTCGAATTCAATATCTTCTACAACATATTGGAACTGTATAATTTCCACGATTCAATTTAATTCCTAATTCCTATTTAGCACCCTTATATTTGCCAATTAAAAGAAGACCATGACCAAAGCATATATTATTGATGCCGTTAGAACCCCGATTGGAAAATATGGCGGCTCATTGAGTAGCGTTCGCCCAGATGATTTGTTAGCCATTGCCATCAAAGCATTGATTCAACGGAATGAAAAAATGGATTTGAATGCCATTGAAGATGTGATTGCTGGTTGCGCAAATCAAGCAGGTGAAGATAATCGGGATGTGGCGAGAATGGCATCTCTTTTAGCTGGATTGCCCATTACAACTGGTGGCAATACCGTGAATCGACTTTGTGCATCTGGCTTACAAGCCATTATGGATGCTGGTCGTGCGATTATGTGTGGTGATGGAGAATTTATGATTGCATGTGGTGTAGAAAGCATGACACGTGCGCCTTTCGTGATGGGTAAAAGTGAAACCGCATTTGGACGTAGCCCTGAAATATTTGATACCACATTGGGTTGGCGATTTATTAATCCAGCATTATCTCATCTATACCATCCATACAGCATGGGTGAAACAGCAGAAAATGTAGCCAAGCAATGGGCAATTTCACGTGAAGATCAAGATGCGTTTGCTTATCAAAGTCAATGGAAATATGTTCAAGCAGATGCGCAACATAAATTTGCAGATGAGCTAGTTGGCGTAGAAATTAATTTAGGTAAAGGTAAAAAAACGATGTTTGAAAAAGATGAACATCCTCGTTTAACCCCTCTAGAAAAACTAGCAGAATTAAAACCAGTTTTTGCAAAAGATGGTAGTGTTACCGCGGCTAATGCAAGTGGTATTAATGATGGTTCGGCTGCCATGCTTTTAGCCAGTGAAGATGCCGTTCGAAAATATGATTTAGAACCAATGGCTATTATTAAAAGTATGGCAATCGCTGGTGTTGATCCAAGTATTATGGGAATTGGACCCGTGCCTGCAACCTTGAAAGCCTTACACCGTGCTGGTTTGACCATAGACGATATCGATATCATTGAAGTGAATGAAGCCTTTGCTTCCCAAAGTTTGGCTTGTATTCGGGACTTGAAAATAGATATGCAAAAAGTAAATATCAATGGTGGTGCCATCGCATTAGGACATCCTTTGGGTTGTAGTGGTGTTCGAATTTCTACTACGCTTTTGCATGAAATGAAACGCCAAGGTGCACGATATGGTTTGGCAACAATGTGTATTGGTGTTGGTCAAGGTGCTGCTATTATTTATGAAAGAGTTTAATCTCTTTTTTCTTTCGTATAATAACTACTTTTAAATGGATGTCTATCCTTCCAACTATCTCCTTGTTGCTCTTTAAAATAGCCAGCAACCATTTGATAAAACCAGTTGACGATGACATTTCGCAACTTGTAATAACTAAAGCGATAATCGGGTTCACAACCTAATATTGCCTTCGCTTCAGGGGCAGTACGTCCGAGAACTAATTTTTTTCGTCCTAATGAAATCGCATGTTCCAAACAATAAAATAGAATATTAAAATACAGGTTTAAGGAACTGTTTAAGGCATAATCAAATCCAATATAATTCATATCAAATTCATCGTCATGAAGAATGGCAGAGGAGAATGCAATTAATCTGTCTTGGTAAAAATAGCCACACACTTTGTAATTTTCTTGTAGTACTTTTTTCATTTCTACAAAAAATATTGGGTTTAAAATACCCATGCTTACCAATTGTTTTTGCGTGACTTGTAAATACAATTGCTCCATTTCTATACTGTATTTTTCAATATCCTCTAGAAGAAGTTCGCGAATGTGTACATCTTTAAATGATTTTCTTATTTTCTTACAACGCTGTACATACTTATGTTTTAGCTCATTTTCATAATCTGTAAAACTTAACCAATGTGCAGGTAGATTCATCTCCATCGAAATATCATCTCGCATGGGCGTATAGGAATTGTCGGCTTGTATATACTTCGCAATAGAAGGATGTACATCTTTTAAAAATATCCCGGATGCATTGGTATAGTTAACCATATGATCCACTGTCGCTTGATATATGGCAGCTTTATTTTCGGCACTTACATCTTCCTGACTGAATTGAAAAAATAAAGCATCATGTCGAAATAAATTACCGACCACCAATAAGGTAGGCTTCAATAATTGTACTGCAGTGCATAATGCAAATTGTTGCATTTTTTTATTCCCTAAATTAAAGTGGATTGTCTTGACCGACAATAATTGAAAATAAGCAAAGTAGATTGCATTGGTTCCTTCATAGGTAATTACATAATAATTTTGAATATTGGGTACATCGGCTTTTTCAACCATATCGATACCTTTACAAATCAGGACTCGATTTTTATATGCTTCTGGCAAATCTTGTATGGAGTGATAAACAGCGAATGTATATGCCATATTTTGCAAATGTAGACGCATTGTAATGTAAACCAAAAATAAAATAAAGAGTAATTCGAAGATGTTTGACCTATTTTTGTTCTTGAATTTTTACCCTTGAAAAAAATAATTATTTGGATTTTGATTACGGTCATTAAAGCATATCAGGCAATAATATCGCCATGGCTAGGACCATCAAAATGCCGCTACCAGCCTACTTGTTCGGCATACGCACAAACTGCATTGCAACGATATGGCTTATTAAAAGGTTTTTGGTTGAGCATAAAAAGAATAGCTAGATGTGCACCTTGGGGCGGCCATGGTTATGACCCAGTTCCATAAAAAAATGCGAAATTAAAAATGGGTTAAAGAGGCAATTTTAATTTTTAAGATTTTTATAAGGAAGGCTTCTCTCTAAGCGAAGCCTTCCTTACATTCCTTGTATCCTTATATGCACTGTGCATTGCGGCAACGATTGTAGTGGAAATCCTTTTTGCGGCGAAGCAAGCAAAAAGATTGGAACGGAAAGCGTGTGAGCCGCCCAAAAAATCTCATTAAAAATTTAGTGTAGTCCATTTTTAGAACCATCCATAAAATTCTAAGTTGCTGTATTTGTTTTTTTCAATAAATTGCACCACACTTTAATTCCTTCCATGAAAAAAATAGTTCAACAGTCTAAGAAATATGTAGCCGGTGCATTTGTAGGTATGGTTATTCTACTTTGTATTCAAGCCAAAGAAGTAGACAATTATTTTGAAATCTCTAAAAACATGGAAGTCTTCACTTCGTTATTTAAAGAATTAAATACCTATTATGTAGACCCAATACAACCGGGCAAACTGATGAAAAAAGGAATGGATGCCATGCTCAATGATTTAGATCCATACACAAATTATATCACGGAAGAAGATGTGGAAGATTCTCGTTTTCAAACAACAGGTAAATATGGTGGCATAGGTAGTACCGTGCGAAAAAAGGATGACTATATTGCCATTTCAGAACCTTATGAAAATAGCCCCATCATCAAAGCTGGCATCAAAGCTGGTGATGTGATTATGGAGATAGATGGACATACTACGAAGAATAAGGAAATTGAGGATATCAGTAAATTTTTAAAAGGCAGTGCAGGTACGCAAGTCAAATTAAAAATTAGAGATGGCGTTACCAATGAAGTGTCGACCAAGACGGTTACAAGAGAAGAAATAACTGTGACGAGTGTTCCGTATGCAGGCATGTTAGGTGCTAGCAATGAATATGGGTATGTGCGATTGACGCAATTTACAGAGCGTTGTGCTAGCCTTGTTCGTGGGGCATTAGACAGTTTGAAAAAAGCTAATCCAAACATGAAAGGCGTTATCATCGATTTGCGATATAATCCTGGTGGACTATTGGATGAAGCAGTTGCCATTGCCAATTTATTTATCAATGGAGGACAAATAGTAGTGACTACTAAAGGAAAAAATACAGAATGGAATAAAGAATATAAAACACAAAACGCACCTTGGGATGAAAAAATTCCTTTGACTGTTTTGGTAAATCGCAATTCTGCATCGGCTTCAGAAATTATTGCTGGCACCATGCAAGATTTAGACAGAGGCGTGATTATCGGGCAACGTAGTTTTGGTAAAGGCTTGGTACAAAATTTACGCTCTCTTCCATTCAATGCGAAGCTAAAAGTAACAACGGCAAAGTATTATACACCAAGCGGCAGATGTATACAAGCATTGGATTATACACATAGAAATGAAGATGGTTCGGTAGGTGAAATTTCAGATTCATTGAAAACAAAATTCAAAACAAAAAATGGTCGCATCGTAATGGACGGCGGCGGTGTAGATCCAGATATCAAATTAACGGCAAAGGAATCGTTGGGCATTGTGAATTCCTTAAATACAAAATCATTTGCCTTTGATTATGCAACACAATATGTAGCAAAACATGCGACAGTATCTTCTGCGAAAGATTTTACATTGAGTGAAACAGACTTCAATGATTTCTTCCAATGGTTGGAAGGAAAAGATTATTCATACAAAACAAAGTCGGAGGAATCATTGGTTAAATTTAAAGAAATCGCAGTGAAAGAAAATTATTTTACTGCTATTCAACAAGACTTTGAAAGCTTGCAAAAATCACTTTCGCATGATAAGAAACAAGACTTAATTAAAAATAAAAAAGAGATACTTCGTTTGTTGCAAGATGAAATTATAACGCGTTATTATTTTCAAAGAGGTCGTTTCCAAAATCAATTAGCAGATGATGATGAAGTAAAAGAAGCCATTTCTGTGTTGGGGAATGGAAGTAAGTATAAGGGGTTGTTGGGAGTGAAATAGGATTTCAATTGTTTCTTCTAATTGTCTGAACTAGGTTACTTCGAATGCGCTCAAGTACAGGTATTTTTGATTTGTGTAATGGCTACTATTTTTGCTATTAATCATAGTTGTCATTTCATCATTTAAATCATAGTTCAAAGACAGTTTCCGCCGTTGTTGGTGTTATCACCAATAACCACCATGTTACAAATATCTCGATCTAATAGAGGCTTACAGTTTTTATTTTAATCTTGTTCTGGGTTTACAAAAATATTTTTCTTTGATAATAATTGTTCTATTAAAATATTGTTGGTGATAACACCAACAATGGCGGTATAGGATTTCAATAGTTTCTTCTCATTGTCTGAACTAGGTTACTTCGAATGCGCTCAAGTACATGTTTTTTTGATTTGTGTTAAGGCTATGATTTCTGCTATTCATCATAGTTTTCATTTCATCATTTACATCATAGTTCAAAGACAGGTTCCGCCGTTGTTGGTGTTCTCACCAATAACCACCATGTTACAAATATCTCGATCTAATAGAGGCTTACAGTTTTTATTTTAATCTTGTTCTGGGTTTACAAAAATATTTTTCTTTGATAATAATTGTTCTATTAAAATATTGTTGGTGATAAC
>CANJRV010000028.1 GCA_947476825.1 Bacteroidota bacterium
ATAGATGCGGTTATGGGTGTGAGTAAAGATTCGGTTTGTCTTGGCGAACCAATTATTGCAACAAGTGTTTCTGTTCCAAGTGGATTTGTGATCAGCACTTGGAATTGGGGCGATGGGACCATAACAACTGGCACAATTAGTGGACATACTTACGCATCTCCTGGAATTTATACCATAAAATTAAATATAGTTGATACGTTAGGTTGCACGGATAGTACATCTAGGACTGTATTTGTCGACAATCCACCTTTTGTTGCTTTCACAGCCTCAGACGATAATGTTTGCGTAGGTCAGCCAGTATTTTTTACAGATACGGTTGCTCCCTTTACACAGTCTTATGAATGGGATTTTGCAGATGGTAAAAAATTATTAAATACACATAATCCTATGCATAGTTGGGATAAAGGAGGCATTTACAATGTAACGCTTACTGGAAGATATTTAATTTGCCCGCCATTGACGATTACTAAACCTATTACCGTAAATGAGTATCCGAATATTAACTTAGGAAAAGATACCATGATCTGCCCTGGTTTGACTGGCTCCATTTATCTAACCGATATCAATGGAACTTTATCTAATTTTGTTTGGAGCACAGGTGAAACTGGGCCTGGTATTACTGTTACTGAACCTGGACATTATTGGGTAAGAGCAACTAATGGAGAATGTAGTACAACGGATAGTATTTGGATTAAGCGTGATTGCTATTTAAATATTCCAAATTCATTCTCACCTAATGGGGATGGTTTAAATGATTATTTTTTACCTCGTGAATTATTAAGTAGTGGATTAAAAACATTTAAAATGAATATCTTTAATCGTTGGGGCGAAAATATTTTTACCACTACTAAAATTGATGGAAGAGGTTGGGATGGAAAATACAATAATGTAGATCAACCACAGGGTGTTTTTGTTTATGTTATAGATGTTTTATACAATAACGGTGTAAAGAAAAATTTTACAGGAAACGTGACCTTGTTGAGATAGCAGAGTAGATTTATTGTAGAAATATCTTTAACTGCGGATTAAAAAAAACATAGATTTGCAGTAATTCTAAAATGGTGTATCTATGAAACAATCTTTATATATTCTTTTCTTGTTCATCTTCTCAGCTGTCTGCGCAACTAATGGTTTAGCACAATGCAATATTTCCATTACAAATTTGCCAGATACTATTTTAGCTTGTAAAAATTCTTCAGTACAACTTAATCCAAGTGTAATAACTACCTCTGGTATTCCTTATTATGTAGACACAACTTGGTCACCAGCTACTGGTTTGTCGAATCCAAATATTATTAATCCAGTGGTGGCAGTCGGTACAACAAGTGCAAATTATGTGCTCACAGTACAAGCCGTTACGCCAACAAATTTATTATTCAATGGTGATTTTACAGCTGGCAATACTGGTTTCACATCTTCTTATATTTACGGTACAGGTGGTACTTATGGTTTACTTTCACTAGAAGGACAGTTTGCAATTGCTACCAACCCCAATAATACACATGTTAATTTTGCAAACTTTGGAGACCATACTTCAGGTTCTGGTAATATGTTAGTAGTAAATGGTGCAGGAACGGCAAACGTAAGTATTTGGTGTCAAACCATTAATGTAAATCCAAACACATGGTATGATTTTTCAGCTTGGGGTGCTACATGTGTAGCAAGTAATCCTGCTATTTTACAATTTTCTATCAATGGCGTGCTCACAGGAACACCATTGGCTTTACCACTTACAAATGGCTTGTGGACTCAGTTTCATACGACGTGGTTCAGTGGAGCAAACACAACTATAAATATCTGTATTACAGACCAAGCAACAGCCACAAGTGGAAATGATTTTGCAATAGATGATATTGCATTTAAAGAAATTTGTACCATTCAAGATAGTGTATATATCAAAACAATTAACCTCACACCAACTTTCAATTATGTGAAACATTTAGGTTGTGAACAAGATACTGTTAAATTTACTGCGCAAAGTTTACCTGGAAATACACCTACCACTTATAATTGGAGCTTTGGTGATTTTAGTTTTGCAACTACGAAGAATCCAACACATATCTATCAAAACCAAGGAACATACACTGTTAAATTAGTGACAACCTTAAATGGCTGTTCCGATTCAACAACACAAATTATTAATATTTCTCATCCTATTGATGCAGTGATAGGGATTAGTAAGGATTCGGTTTGTTTAGGGGAACAAATCATTGCCACAAGTGTTTCTACTCCTTCTGGATTTGTAATTAGTACATGGAATTGGGGTGATGGTACTATTACAACAGGGACTATCAGTGGACATTCTTATGCGACACCAGGGAGTTACATCATCAAATTATACATAGTAGATACACTTGGTTGCACAGATAGTACGAGTAGGAATATATTTGTTGATAATCCTCCTTATGTCGATTTTAGCATTTCAGACTCAAGTATTTGTGTTGGTGAATCTATCTTCTTTGCTGATACGCTCGCACCATATACCCAATCATTTGCATGGGATTTTGGAGATGGCATTATCGAATCGAATATCCATCATCCTAAACACACTTGGGACAAACCAGGTGCTCCGAATCCAATTAAAATTACCCTCATTGGTAGTTATCTAGTTTGCCCAGATTTAGTCATTGAAAAATGGATTTCAGTGAATGAGTATCCGAATATTAATTTAGGAAGGGATACCATGATATGTCCTGGAATCACAGGTTCAATTTATCTTACAGATATCAATGGCACATTGTCTAATTATACTTGGAGTACTGGAGAAATTGGGCCGGGAATCACTATCACAGAGCCAGGACATTATTGGGTTAAAGCAACGAATGGCGAATGTAGTACAACAGATAGTATTTGGATAAAGCGTGATTGTTATTTAAATATTCCGAATTCATTCTCGCCAAATAATGATGGATTAAATGATTATTTTATCCCTCGTGAAATATTGAGTAGTGGCTTAAAATCATTTAAGATGAGCATCTTTAATCGTTGGGGAGAATTGATATTCACTACCAATAAAATAGATGGACGTGGATGGGATGGAAAGTATAATAATATGATGCAAGCTGTGGGTGTGTATGTTTACACTATTGATGTAGTATATAACAATGCGGTTAAGAAAACATTTACTGGGAATGTGACTTTGTTGAAGTAAAGGAATAGTCGAAAGTAAATAGTAGTAAGTACTTAGTAGTTAGATTTTGGAATTTGAATTTTAGAATTACCACTTTGTAATTTGGGATTTGACTTTTGGAATTTCGTTTTTGGAATTTCGTTTTTGGAATTTCGTTTTTGGAATTTGGGATTTATAAATTTTAGATTTTCAATTATTCACCAATCAATTGAATAATATCCTTGAGGACGCCATCTTCACTTGGTCTTTTTGCATTAGGGTCAACAATATTACCTTTTTTATCTATCAACATATAACGAGGGATAGAACTGATTTTAAAATACTTCACCATTTCACTTTCCCAATCTCCAGGAACTAAACCATTTTTAAAATCTCCGAGTTCATTGAGTTGAATGGCCTTTTTCCAAATCTCTTCTGTTTTGTCAATACTGATATATAAAAATTCAACGCTTTTTAATTGCTTCTCTGTCAATTGATGATGTAGTTGTTTTGAAAATGGAAATTGTCCGCGACAAGGACCACACCAACTTGCCCAAAAATCGACATACACAACTTTGCCTTTTAAATCAGCAAATGTGAAATATTTGCCATTTGTACCTAAAATTTTCACATCTGTTCCATTGCCACCAACATTTTTGGCGGATGTAGTTTTTGCAATACCTTCCACTTCTTTATCCTTCATTCGTTGTGTACAAATTGGTTTTAATAATTTGGTATAAGCTCCTTTTTTTTCAATATCACTCAATAAACCAAATGTTTGTTTTGCGGAGTTTGGAGATATATTGCTGACATTTTCATGTAGATAATATGCCATGAAATACAGCAAGGATTTGCCATTGATGTTTTGTGTAGCAAAGGACATTTTCTTTTCCATGGACAAAGAATTATCCTTAAATTTTTCGAAGCCGTTTAATTTAGAAGTGTTGTAAATGATATAGTAATACAAAAAATTTCGATAAGCTTCACTTTGCAATGCCTCATCATGATTTGCCATGGATGGTGTAATGTTTTCCAATAAAAATTGTGGTAATGGCGAAACGGTCAATCCCTTATTGTCATTCGCAATGATGATGGAATAAGCCTGTATTTGGTAATAATAATTGTATCGGATTTGATTATCGAGATATAATTTAAATGCGCTTGAGAATTTATCTTTATTTGTTGCTAGTTTACAAAAATTCATTTGTTTTTCTCTTGCCGAATAAATGCTATTTTCAAATGGATCGATAGGCGTATTCAATATTCTTTGTTTAATGCTATCCCGATTAAAATCTGTTTGAAATTGTTTATAAAATCCATGTAAAAAATTATTGTGCAAAGCCCCATTGCCTTCAAATTTGATAGAGCCATACTTTAATCCTTTGTCTATTTTTAGAATTAAATTATCATTCGGTTCAAGCCACAATAACACTGTTTGACTGTTCATGGTTAATTCGGCCGCAGAAGGTGTATCTATTGTGATGTGAAAACTACAAGATTTTTCTATGCAATTGGATGCGTAAACTGGTTCGTACTCTTGGATATGAAATTTATGGATACGTAAAGTACAAGTGTCGTCCTGCTCATTAGAGAATTGGCAAGTTAAATTTACATTTTGGGCATGTGTAGTTACTGTCCAGCACAAGAACAATAACAACCATGTTTTTCTCATTATTTTATACTTATTCATTTGGAAACAAAACTAGTATTTTTATTGCATAATGATTTGGTGAAAAATAAAAAGAACGTGTAATGTATTGCCCTAAAATATGTTCACAATTTTACGGCGTACTACTTGTAATAAAGCCTTGAATATTAGCATCGAGTATTAAAAAATCAGAGGCGTCAGTAGTGCCATCACCATTAATATCAGAGGCATAGTAACCGCTCACAAAACCTTGCATGTCTATATCCAATATTAAAAAATCGTTTGCGTCAATAGCACCGTCTTGGTCCAAATCGCCGTTATACATCGACCAAATATTTTCATTCATTACATCTATTTCATTATTTCCATACGCTTTATTGGCTGCGGTTGTGAAATCATAATTATTGATAGCTGCAAGTGTGAATGGATTGCTACTCCATGTTTCCAATACATTGCGATGGCGTACTACAATATAACAAGATTTGGTGATGACAGAACCAGGGAAAGTACAAGTGATATTTCCATTGGTTTGCAATACACCTGTAAAGCTGCCTTCCAAAATATGTGGGATAGCAGCATTACGTAATTCGACTGTGATGGTATCTGCATTAATCGATGGATTTACTTCCATGGCTTCGTTGTATAATACATTCGTCATGGTATTTGCACCAATGTAATAACCTTGAATATGGCATTTCAAATTTAAGGTTGCTGAGCAGGTATTAATATTTACAGTTGCTGTTCCACTGTTCAAATTTAGTCCAGTACTACCACCTGTTGCAGTTACAGATACAAGACTATAGGTGCCGGTTTGCGCAACAGGAATATCTGTACCACTGATATAATTATTGACAGTAAAATTGTTTATGCCATTAGTATACACAACTGTATATGGCGATGTGCCACCTGTTATAGTTACTTTAATATTTGCTGAGGCGGGACTGCAAACCGTTGCTGCGCCTGATCCATTGGATAATACAGATTGAGTTGGACCTGGAGGATTTAATACAATGGGGTTTACTATCGTGTGGTTTGCATTAATGGTAACAGTTGTACCAGTACTAGCACCATTTAAATAGCATATAACGGTTGTTTTCGTTTTAGTAGAGCTTGCAGTACCGAAAAACCAAACCATGTTAGGTGTACTATTGGTGGTAAATGGAACGCCTCCATTGTCAATTCTAAATCTGCCTAATCTAAATCCGTTAGGTGGGGGAATGGTCTGTGCACTTGCAGCAGAAGTAGCTATGGCGGCTGCAATTCTAAATTGTTTGCTTGTTGAGTTGATGCTCACTGTCGGTGCGTTTTGCGGAGCTAATAAAGAAGGATCTGCAGTGCCAGCAATAAAGGAACCAGTCATGGTAGTAGGACCTCCATTGGACATACCTACATGATTGAAATCAATACCAGCTTGAAAGGATTGCAGTTTAGCAGTATTGGTACCAGTCCATTCTATCCAAATATCAAATTCCATTTGAGAGGTAGTGGGTTGAGAAAAATTCTTAACATAGCAATTGTAATTGTTTGCAGGGAAAGTTAAAATTAGGGTAGAAGTGAGTGTACACCCAGCAGCATTTAAACTGGTAGCAGTATAAGTTCCGGAACTAGTATACGCCACATTATTTACTGACCAAGTATAACTCGATGAGGTTGCAGTAACAGTTTGACTGGATGTTGTATTCGCATTTATGGTTAAATTCAAAGTTGTTGTGTTCGTGCAATTATTTGCATTCAAAGAAGTACAAGTATACGTACCTGAAGTTGTATAGGTTGTACCATTGCATGACCATGTATAAGAGTTACACGCTGTGGCGGATATACTAGTTGTTGTAGCTGGATTAACTGTCATAGTGATGCCATTCGAAGTAGCACTTGATGGACTAGCGCATGTGGTAGAAGTCATCACACAAGTTATTACATCCCCAGAAGTCAAAGTAGTACTTGAATAGTTAGGTGTATTCGCGCCCACGTTTATTCCATTTACCTTCCATTGATAAGTTGGTGTTCCGCCATTGGTAGGTGTTGCAGTGAATGTAATTGGAGTGCTAGTACAAGTAGGATTAGTACCAGATGTAATAGCAATTGTAACACTAGGCAACAGAACAGGATTTACTGTCATGGTTATACCAGTGGAAGTAGCAGTAGTTGGACTTGCACAGGAAGAGCTTGATGTCATTACACACGTAACTATTTGACCATTGCTTAAAGCAGTTGACGTGTAAGTGGCACTATTTGTTCCGACATTTATTCCATTTACTTTCCACTGATAAGATGGTGTTCCACCATTAGTTGGTGTTGCAGTGAATGTAACAGAAGTACCAGCACAAGTTGGATTAGCTCCCGAAGTAATGGCAATTGCAACACTTGGAACGAGGGCTGCATTTACTGTCATCGTTATGCCTGTTGAAGTTGCTGTTGTTGGGCTTGCACAGGTTGCGCTTGATGTCATTACACAAGTTACAATTTGTCCATTGGTCAAAGTAGATGACGTGTAAGTGGCACTATTCGTTCCGACATTTATTCCATTTACTTTCCATTGATAGGATGGTGTTCCACCATTAATTGGTGTTGCTGTAAATGTGACGGATGTACCTGCACAGGTGGGATTAGATCCAGATGTAATGGCAATAGCAACACTAGGGGTAATGGCTGCATTTACAGTCATGGTGATTCCTGTTGAACTAGCTGTTGTTGGGCTTGCACAGGAGGCATTTGATGTCATATCACAAGTAACCATTTGTCCGTTGGTCAAAGTAGTGGATGAATAGGTGGATGTATTCGTTCCGACATTTATTCCATTTACCTTCCATTGATAAGATGGAGTTCCACCATTTGTTGGTGTTGCTGTGAATGTAACGGATGAGCCTGAACATGTTGGATTGCTTCCGGCTGTAATAGCAACTGCGACAGAAGGAACAACTGCTGTATTCACTGTCATGGTTATTGCGTTTGAAGTAGCTGGACTTCCAGCAACACCTGATAAATTAGATGTCATTACACAAGTTACAATTTGGCCGTTTGTAATGGATGATGAAGAATAAGTTGGACTATTGGTACCGACATTAATACCATTAATTTTCCATTGATAGGAAGGTGATGTGCCGCCATTGGTTGGCGTAGCTGTGAATGTATTTGTAGAACCGGCACAACTTGGATTAGAACCTGTAGTTTGCGTTATGGTTACTGCTGCTGTATTTGAAGGTAATTGGAAAGAGAAAATTTGTGTTCTTGCTGCACTACCTCCAGTGGCCCCACCCATATATTCACCAGTATGCCAAAAGGTAATGCCATCAGGATCTAAAGTTGTTTGCGAATAGTCACCTACGCGATTTATACCAGTTTGCGAACCAGTGCCTGATTGTGCTACAACTTCTGCTACGGGAAAAGTACCCAATGGATCAGAAGCCAAACGACCTGCATAACAAAGGCTTGGAAAAATACTTGTTGCGTCTGATTTAAGATAAGCCATTGCAATATCACCATTATTATTCATGGCGATACTAGCCATCCAGCGAGTAGCGGCATCTGGTGTATAAATACCTTGTTGGTAAATGGACCAAACATTGGTGCTTTGATTTTGTCGAAGTTCTGCCCACATAATGCTACGTTGTGTTGCACTAATTTGAACACCCCAGTTCACAACCACCGAGTTGTATCCCGACCATGATTTCCATTGTGAACGATACATCATAGTACCGCCTATGCCATCCAGTTTTTGTGCTGTGCCTGGTTGTGATACATCATTCCAGCTCGCATTATAGGAAGCATCAAAGGCAGTAGTAGCAAGGTTTGCAGCAAGGGTTATTGTTCCAGTTGGTGTAGTTGGTACCCAATTGACAGCCATTTGATAAATATTGATGGCATCGTTGTAACCACTTCCCCAACCATTATCAGAGTAAGAAAAAATAGGACACGGTGTGCCAACTGGAGGTAAGGTACCATCGCTCGCATCTCCTGGAAGCGGCACAAAAAAACCACTGGCATTCGGTGGTGAAAATGTGGTATATAAGGAACGGGCAGATGCATTACCGGCAAGCATAGCTGTTCTTTCAAACGCAAAAACTTTTTGTGCTTGATTCGATGTCATATAATATCCATCGGTCCAAACGGAGAATTTTAAATAATCTGGAAATGCGGGCGAAACATATGTGTATGTATAATATGATCCTGTGGGATCAGCAGTCGTAGAAATGGCGATATAAATTTTTTTATCAGAACTTGTACCAAATTGTGCTAATAACCAACGATCTGCAGCTTTATCATATAAAACGATTGGGTCTCCAGAATTGCCAGTTGCAGGTGACCACAAATTTCCTAAAGCTGCGGTAAGTGTTACTGCACCAGTTGTTTTATTATACACTTTAAATGTGGTAGAATTTATCATTTGTACATAATGATTAGGACCCACTGCGCCACTAGGATCAAACGGACGAAATCCAGTAGCATTTTGTCCAGCCCAATTTGTGATTGGTGCTTTTCCAGGTATAGTGCCCATTTCACGTTGAATGATGTTCGTATCATTGCCATACTTCGGATTATCTTTAGCTTTGTTGGGAAATTTTTGAGCCACGCGATGTTCATCCCGATCTTCTGATTCTCCTTTTGGTAAATTATTTTCATCCACTGGGTTTGTCGCAAAAATAACCGACAAGGGTTTGGTGATATGGAAATTAGCGCATGGAATAACAACGGTTTGATTGTCTTTTATTTTTTTTTGTTGCGCAAAACATAAGATCACTAAAAATAAACTAATGCTGAGAAGGATAATTTTTTTCATGCTGGAAATATTTGATGTTGAAAAAAAAGTAATGGCTTGGCTGCCATAAACAAAATATTCATTACAAAAATAACACTGTTTAATACATCATATAAATAAATTTAATAGTGGGGCGCCTATTTTATCGCGCATGCCGAATGATTACAAACTAATGATTCAATATAGTTTAGGTGGTAAAGAACTAGATAGTAAAAAAATCATCTAAATGCTCAATCATTTCTCCATGATAAAATTCCTAAAATATCCATCCCAAATTGCAAACCAATATGCAATAGATGTGTCAATAAAACCGAAGGAATAAATTGCTGATGATAAAAAATAGTTTGATACATCTAACATTTTGGATGACTTACAATTCTTATACCGCAATAGTTGTCACCAATAAAATAATTGAATCCTAATACAGCAACATAGTAAAAAATTACTAAATTCGATTAGCTTTGCGTTGTGATGAGTTCACTAAACACATTAATGAAGGGTTCTCCAAGTTCCATTTTAGGCAAGCGATTTGTATCTAAATGGATAGTTTTCATTATAGATTTAATGCTTATTTCCTTAGCATTACTTATTTCCTTCTCCTTACGGTCGAATATTGATTTGTATCAAATGAGTTTCATTTCATACTATAAAGGACTTATCAGTGTTTTACTTTTTTCAAGCATCGGGCATCTTTTATTTAAGCCACATGAAGGTATCATTCGGCATGCTGGTGTTCATGATATAAAAATGATATTTTATAGTATTTCGTTTTCGTTAGCACTAAATGGTATTTTTATTTTTTTTATTGCGAAGTCTACCATTTTCAAACATTATGCTTTGCCGTTTGAAATTGCTAGCATTAATTATTTCTTGAGCTTATTTATTCTGATACAATTTCGTTACGGGATTAAATTTATTTTTAATCAAGGTAAAAAAGCAAAAAGTAAACCAGCTATTTTAATCTATGGTGCTGGCGAAGCAGGTCAAATCACATGCGAAGCGCTATCGCCATATTATGATATTATTGCCTTCATTGATGATAATTCTTCTTTGGCTGGAAAATCTTATAAGGGGATAAAAATATTGCTTCCGAATAGTCGTTTGCATCGCTTGATTGAAAAAAATAATATTCATCATTTGGTGATTGCAATACAAAATATTTCCAAATCTGAGATGCGTGCTATCGTGAACAAGTGTATTGAGTTGAAAGTAGAAATTAAAGAAGTTCCGCCTATTGAGAAATGGATAAATGGGGAACTTACGCAATCACAAATAAAGAATGTAAAGATTGAAGAGCTGCTTGGTCGTAATGTGATTTCGCATGATAAATCTTTATTAGCAGCAGAAATAGCGGGTAAAAATATTTTAGTCACTGGTGCTGCAGGGAGCATAGGTTCAGAATTGATTCGGCAACTTTTACCTTTCAAACCGAATACGTTAATTTTATTGGATCAAGCAGAAACGCCTCTGTATAATTTAGAAATTGATTTGCTTAAAGAGAGGCTAAACAATGAAGTAGATCTTCGTTTTGTTTTAGGAGATATTAAAGATGAAAGTATGATGAGATGCTTGTTTCGGGATACGAAACTTGATTGGGTTTTTCACGCAGCTGCTTATAAACATGTTCCTTCTGTAGAGTTGAATCCGATTCATGCCATACAAGTAAATATTTTAGGCACAAGGTTAATCGCAAATTTGGCAGACGAATTTGGTGTCAGTAAAATGGTTTTTATATCGACCGATAAAGCCGTAAACCCGACGAATGTTATGGGTGCTTCCAAACGAGCGGCAGAAATGTATGTACAAAGTAAGGATCGACATTCAAATACAGAATATATTACTACTCGTTTTGGCAACGTGCTGGGTTCTAATGGTTCTGTAATTCCTCATTTTAAAAAACAAATAAAAAGTGGAGGGCCAATCACGGTAACACATCCTGAAGTGACACGCTATTTTATGACTATTCCTGAAGCTTGTCTTCTAGTTTTAGATGCGGGCGTAATTGGGAATGGGGGTGAAATTTTTGTGTTTGATATGGGCGAGTCTATTAAGATTGTAGACTTGGCTGAAAAAATGATTCGCTTATCTGGTTTAATTCCATACAAAGATATTCAAATTGAATTTGTTGGATTAAGACCTGGGGAGAAATTATTTGAGGAATTATTGAATGATGAAGAGCACATTATACCGACAGATCACGATAAGATTATGTCTGCTAAAGTCAAGGAATATAATTTAAATCATGTTATCCAATATATAGATAGGATTCAAGATAAAATAATGAAGGAAGGGGATACTGAATCTGTAATTGCGGAACTAAAAAAAATGGTCCCTGAATTTATAAGTCAGAACTCACCTTACGAAAAATTGGATCAATTGCATGCGTTGGAAAAAACATTAGAAATTGCCTAATTTAAGATTATTCATTCTCGGTAAAGGGGAATACGTAATTTTCAATTAGTTGGTTTGTTATTTCCTAAAAGGATTTAATTTCAATTTTATTCATAAAACTCTTTTTTCAAGCATTTAATGATAGTATATTGCGCCAATATTTTATTCGAATGAAATTAAATTACTCTCTTCTTAGCCCCTTTTTATTTTTTATTGGATTGAATTTTTGTTTGATGTCATGCGCAGTTAGAAAAGAAATGATTTACTTTCAACATGCGGATACGACTTCTCTAACGCATAATGTGATAATGGATACTATTCCATTTTTCACACCAATATTAAGACCAGATGATTTGATTTCCATTCAGGTATCTGCTATGGATCCGGATGTAGTGCGACCATTTATGTTAGGTGGTACCGTTGTAGCCGCTGGTAATAATTCTACAACTACGAATCCTCCGACTTATTTAATTGATGCAAATGGGACCATTGAATTTCCGGTTTTAGGCACCTTGAAATTGGCTGGATTAAGTAGAAAGGAAGCCATACTTTTAATTAAAGATCGATTAAAAAATTATGTGTCTAATCCTATCGTTAATATGCGTATTTTAAATTTTAAAGTTACGGTATTGGGGGAAGTAAAAACACCTGGCGTATTTACAATAGTCAATGAAAGAGTCACTTTGCCTGAAGCTATTGGTTTGGCAGGCGATTTGAATATTACTGGTATTCGAAAAAATGTGTTAGTCATTCGTGAAAAGGATGGAAAAAAGGTAGAAACAAGAGTAGATCTAACTTCTAGAGATGTATTTAAATCACCAGTTTTCTATTTGAATCAAAATGATCTAGTATATGTTGAGCCAAATAAAACCAGAATCAATGCGTCTGTGAATAGTTTGGCTTATACAACTATTGGAATTTCAACTATTTCATTGATGATTAATGTCATCAATTTTATTCGAAAAAAATAATTTTATTATCAATGGAAAACAATCAATCCTTTGCTCCCCCTGAAGCCGATTATACAGGGCTCAACTTTAAGGATGTCTTAATTAATTTTCTTAAACATTGGCTTTGGTTTTTATTCTCCATTTTGTTCTGTTTAGTATCTTCTTTTATTTATTTAAGATATCAAATTCCTATTTACCAAGTTAAAGGAACAGTTCTTATTCGTGATGATAAAAAAAGTTCTGGTATTTCTGAAGTTTCAGCATTCCAAGATTTGAGCATGATGAAGAACAGCAATAGCATGGATAATGAAATTGAAATTTATAAATCTAGATATCTGCTAACTCGTGTAGTTAATGATTTGAACTTACAAATTTCTTATTTTACACAAGGAAAGGTTATTAAAAAGGAAGTATATAATCAATCCCCAATTAAATTAGATTTACTTGCTTCTGCACCTTTGAAATATTCATTAAATGGATTATTTAATATAAAAATTTTATCGTCTACTTCCTTCTCTTTTAAAACGGATAATAAAACATCCATTAGAAATTTTGGCGATACGATTGATACTAAATTGGGAAGAATACTCGTTACATTATCCGTTACAGATATCAAAATTTGGACGAATAAATTAGTTGATGTGCATATTTCACCGGTAAAAAGTGTAGTCGCTCGAATGATGGGTGCTATAACGGTAAAACCGGTTAATAAAACAGCAAACGTGTTAGAAATATCCATGACGGATGGTGTTATTCAAAAAGCAGAGGATATTATTAATAATTTAATTAAGCAGCATAATGATGACGGTATAGAAGATCGAAATCAAATTGCAAAGAATACAGCAGAGTTTATCAATAATAGGTTGTCCTTTATTACTTCAGAATTGTCGAATGTGGAGGAGGATGCTCAAGGTTATAAGCAAAGAAATAATGTAGTCGATGTACAATCTGAGGCTAAAATGTATTTGGAATCAGGCAATGTAAACAATCAAAAAATTGTGGAGTTAGGGACTCAAATGAAATTAACCGAGTCTGTTAGCAGGTATATTGCGCAACATAACAATCCAAATGATTTAATACCAGCAAACTTAGGATTGGCGGATGCTTCGAGTAGTACCCTCATCAACAGTTATAATGCGTTAGTGCTGGAAAGAAATAGAATTTTGAAAAACTCAACGGAGTTAAATCCAGTAGTTGAAGAATTAGATGCACAATTAATGAGTTTAAAGCAAAACTTAAATGCAAGCATTGCCAATTTTAAAGCTTCCCTTCAAATTCAAACCAATTCTTTGTCGGCACAGGGTAGTGGCTTTAATTCTAAAATTTCTTCAACGCCTTTGTATGAACGTCAATTGCGTTCTATCGAACGTCAACAACAAATCAAAGAATCCCTTTATTTATATTTATTACAAAAAAGAGAAGAAACCAATATATCATTGGCAGTTGAAGTGTCTAATGCAAAAACAATTGACGTTGCTTATTGTAATGGTGTACCCATTTTTCCAATCAATAAAAATGTGTATTTGCTTGCATTTACTTTAGGACTGTTGTTTCCTTTTTTATTAATTTATGTAAAGGGTAAATTAGATACTAAAGTACATAGCCGACGAGATATTGAATTTATGAATATTCCGTTCCTAGGAGATATTCCATACACAGATACTGAAAATAGAATCGTTGTTTCAAAGGGTGAAAGTTCGAATATTGCCGAATCATTTAGGTTGTTTAGAACCAACTTAGATTTTATGATGGCAAACAAAAACGACAAGTGTTATACAGTTTTTGTTACATCTACCATGGCGAAAGAAGGGAAGTCATTTGTGGCACTGAACCTAGCTTCTACTATTAGCTTGACTGGCAAGAGAGTATTACTTGTAGGTTTAGATTTGAGAGCACCAAAAATATTGGAGTATGCTGGATTAAAGGAAGTAATTGGCATTACGAATTATATTATGGATCCTAATCTTCGTTTGGATGATATTATTTTGAGAAAACCACTGAAAGAAAATTTTGATATTTTATCTTCTGGTGCTATTCCACCGAATCCATCTGAATTATTGATGCATCCAAGAGTAAGTGAGATGTTTGCCACCTTGAAACATTATTATGATTATATCATTGTAGATACCGCTCCTGTTGGAATGGTGACGGATACATTATTAATCAATGAGTTTGCTGATTCTTTTGTTTATGTAATTCGAACACATTCATTGGATAAACGTTTATTGAATATACCACTTTCATTGTATAGAGACAAACGATTACCAAATATGGCTCTGTTATTGAATGGTTCCGAACCAAATAAAACATATGGTTACGGCTATGGTTATGGCTATGGTTATGGCTATGGTTATGGCTATGGTTATGGTTATGGCTACGGAAATGACAAACCTACACAATGGTGGAAAAAAGGATTCTTGAAACGCAATAAAACGAAAGCGAACTAGGGTTAAATCAGAGTGAGAAACAGAGCGAGAGGGTGATAGCCAATAGGATTAGAATACCAATTTCCATTAGCACTTTCAACAAAAGCTTAGGCTTCATAATAAGTGGTCATTGGTTGCTAACCTGGCAGCTAAGGAATGAAGAGTTCCTGAACGCAATAAACGAAGAAGAAAACTGCTTTTTATCAATTATGTTGAACTAGTGTTATGACTATTAAACTCACTCTACTAAATGTATTGGTCAAGGGTTGCAAAACTGAGGACCGTATACTTTGAGCACAATTTGCAGTAGGCAGGATTTAGTTTTTTAAAATTTGTAAGCGTGCGTGTTCCCATTCTGCATAGTTTTTTACCGCAATTCTATATTCCAAACCTTCTTTATTTGTTATTACTAAAATATTAGGATTGGCACCGTATTTTCCTTGCCTTACGGAAAGGATTTCAGTAAATGGCAAATTGAATATCAATACAATTTTTTGTAATTTCTTTTTCAAAAAAGGAAGAAATGCGAGTATTCCTCTTCTCATTACTCCGCAATCATCAGCCTCTAAGTACAGATGAGAATTTGTCATTACAAGCTCAGCTTCAATACCAAAATACATTTTCTTAAAATAGATAACGCCCATGCTTTCTTCTTTCAGAATATCTTCCGGGTTAATTTTATTTAATACCATCTTGATTTATAAAATAGACCAAAGGTCTATTTAGAAATCTTAGATGGTATTATGCCGATTGAATACTGGATGGTCTATCTATTATTCCACATCGGTATAATATCATGTTGTTTACTTTTTATATTTATCATGTCGTGCTAATTCCAGGATAGTAACATTCAATAAAATGTATTCAACTCATAAACAATAAATATTATAGTTCGCAAATGTATCGGAGAATGTAGTATCTGTTAAATGACTCATATACCTGTGGCATTTAGCCAATACTTCCAAGTACAAGCAAAAAAACTTTAGCTTTAAAAATTCTATTTCGCAAAAGGATCAGAGAACTTAGCATCTGCTAATTGACTTACATCGGTTAATGTTTCTAAGAATTGTACAAGATTTTGTTTTTGGGTAGTAGTCAAGTTTAGTCTTCTGACTGTTGTATCGCCAGGTATCCATCCAGTTCTTAGAAATGGGGACAGATTTGGATGGTTTTTTACACCAGAATTGTAATGTTCCACTACATCTGCCAATGTTTTAAATCGGCCATCATGCATGTAAGGTGCTGTTAGGGCTACATTGCGTAAAGATGGAATTTTGAAAACACCTTCCATTGACGGATCTGTTTTACCCATTCCCTTATCTGCATAATTTAATTCCAGACCAATATTTGCAAAACCTTCATCACCCCATCCTTTTAAATTTGATCCTGAATGACATTGTATGCAACCAGATTGCGCAAATAATTGAGCTCCTGCTACTTGACCTGCTGTTAAGCGAGGGTCTGTATTTGTACCCCAAGAGTTCATTAAACCTGTCATATCAGCTAATGAATTATAGCTGGTCATGCAGCGAAGAAATTGAGCTAAAGCCTTGGAAATTCCATCCTTTGTTACTTCTTTTGAACCAAAAGCTTTTTCGAATAATTCAGGATAATAAGAAGTTGTTTGCAACTTAGCAGGAAGCGATTCAATTCTTTCCATGCCCATCTCCACATCATGTTTGATGGGTTGCAAAACCATATCTTCTAATTTAGCAGTTCTATTATCCCAGAAGAATCCTTTTGCATTTATTAAATTACAAATAGGCATAGAGTTACGGGCTGTTTGGCCAGTATTAAATCCTGGACTAAAAGCTTTAGTATCCGAGAAGCCATTTTCTTGATGGTGACACGAAGCACAAGCTTTTTCGTTATTAATAGATAATAATTTATCATAAAATAATACTCTTCCTAAAGTTGCTCCAGCATCTGTGATTGGATTATCTGCGGGTGTATTATCGGTACTACCTAATGGAATTTGTACGGGAGTATAATTATGAACACCTAAATTCGCAGGTGGGTTGGAACTACTCTTAAATTTCTTATTGCAATTTACTAAAATTGCAGAGGCAGAAAACAATCCGATAATGATGAGATTTTTTTTCATAAATTAAAGTTTAGAAATGATAAAATAAATAAAAGGAAATTGGGAAATCGACGTTGATTTCTTGTGTGTGATTGGTTTGTTTCTTTCGATTTTCGTTCGGGAATGCAGTAAACTTATTGCCCGTTTCTGTGTATGTGTACAGATAAGTAACCATGTATTCTGTCATCAAAGAAATACGATTGGTGAGGTGATAGTTGATTTGTATACCAGGTGCTAGACCAACTCCCATATTGTATTCATACAATTTGACTAAATCAAATGAAGTCTCAAAATTGCTTTGATCAAGCTTATATTTTACCAATACATTTAATCCCGCGGAAATGTCCCATTTATTTTGCTTGTGCAAAGGCTTATACGCGCCAAATATTAATTGAGTAGATAAATTGATTATGGTTGTTTTATCATCGAGCTGTTTATTCGCTTCCGTTTTGTCCTTCCATTGGGCGTATAAACCTAAGCGATAATGCATTTTTTTTCGATTAGAAAATAAATATAGAATAGGGGCTTTTATGGTAGCGGCAGAGTCTGTATTATTTTTTGAAATTAATTTGATAATGGGATAAGACAAGTTAATGGCAATTCCATGTTTGTTTTTAGCAACACAAAGAGAATCACACGCAAAAGAGGATAGGCTGGATAGACCAATGCATAGAATCAAAAAGTAAATAAATTTAATTTTCATCATTAGGGAAGATTGGTTTGTTTATTGGATATTATTATTTGATTTCCTAATGATCCATTAGAAACCATAATTAAATTCTTGCCTTTCAAGAAATAATAACTATTCGTACTAAAGTAAGAATGGATTAAGGAAAAATCTGTTAAACTAAAAGCTTTTATTCTGCTTGTGCTTGAAAATGATTGTGCAAAAATGTATTGGTTATCAGAGGAGAACTTGAAATTTGTGAATTGTTCATTAAAGAAATCAGATTGTAAATTACCAATATTCACAAAGGAGGAGCTAAAAATTGCACCAAAAATATCATTTGTCATTAATTGCCCGTTATTAGAAACCGCAATCTTTCCTGAACTCGCTGAATTCACCTGCATATTTTCTGCATGAGCTAAGGTAGGTAGGCCAGATGCACTTAGATTAAAATTGTAACTATAATAAAGACTTCCATTATAACCTGGAGCTAAAATCATGGTTGATTTATCTTTTGATATAGTGATTGAATTGTATTGGCTTAAATTAGAAAGATAAAATTGAGACTCTAACTGATGTGTGCTTGCATTATACACCCACAAAGAATCCGTATTGTCATTTAACAAATAAAGATGATTTTGATAAACATCAAATGAGGTAAAATTAGGACTACTAAGATTGAAATTAAATGTTTCTTTTTTTGTCATAGTAGTTGCATCATAACTGGAAACAGAATAGTAATTATTCATGACATACACTTCTTTGTCGCCATTCGCTTGCGTATTAAATTTTAATTTGTCATCATAAAAAAAATTTGTAGACAAACCTCCATCAATTGTTTTTGAATTTAGTTTTATGGTATTATTTGTATTGTCATAAATTTTGACAATATTATTAGATAAAAAATAGATATAATCCAATTCGGGATTATAATAGGCATTGTCAAAACTGCCATTGATAACGATATTGTTAGTGCTGTTTTTAACACTACCGCTACTTAAGGTTCGCATAGCGAGCTTCGCAATTACTTTATAATATACATTGGAACTAATGCCAAATAACAAGGAATCAGTAAATGAATTCTTGTCCCGATCACTGATTGTAGCTATTCTAAAGTTAATATTCAAAGGTTCATCTGGAGTAGGCTCTGGTAGGGGATAATCAGAACGGTAAATTTCATAATTAATAAAATCACTTGTATTTACTTTATCCCATTGTAACAAATAACCATTTTCGCCTTCTTGTACTGTTAAGCTGATTGTTTCTTTGGCTAGATTATTCGGATTATTCTTTTTGCAGGCAGTTGTAAACATGCAAATGACTAAAGCAGTAATACTTAAAATCCGAAACATACTATACATAAAATAATAAATTGGTAAACGAATATAAAATTTATTTTCGTGTGTAGACGTATCCGGTTAAAGGAATGTTAGTTTTTTGCACAAATTATTTTTTCTTCAGTGGACGGCTTTACATCAATAATAATAAACCGAAAGCATTTTATCTTTTTTGAAAGAACGATAACATAATACCATCTGCAATTTGAGAATAGAGTATAACCTCGTATTATAGACGAATGATATTACTTATTGGAACTATCTTGGTGCTTTAATACTTTCGCTTCAAAGCAAAAAATCAGTTCTTCAGCAATATTGGTATTGTAATCACCTACACGTTCTAATCGGCGAACCGTCGATGCAAGATCTAATAACGCTCTTGTTTGTTCCGTGTCTTTTTTGATTGCGGCAACCACAATTTCTATACCATTATCATGCAATGCATTTAGGGCCATATCCATTTCGAATACATGATGGGCAGATTGCGGATTCCCTGAAATGAGGGCAACAATATTTTCTGTAATCATTTCATTTGCAATTTCAAACATGGTTAGAATATCCAAATCTTCTAGTAACTGCTCGTCATATCTTAGTTCTAATTCTAATACATTATTCGCAATGTTTTTCGCATAATCACCCATGCGTTCCAGATGAGAATTTATTTTATAATAGGCAAAAACAGCGCGCATGTCTTGTGCCACTGGATTATACAATGCAACAATATTTTCGCAAAGAGAATCTATTTTTAATTCATAGGCATTCACTCTTTTTTCGGTATGTAAAACCTGATTGGCAATACTTTTATCAAAATGCAATAAGGCATCACGACTTCTTGTCAATTGTGTTTGTACTAAATTTGCCATGTCTTGTAAATCTTTCTTAAGATCTAAAAGAACTTGTTCTAAATGCGTCATCTTATCTGTTTTGTGTTTAAATATTATCCAAAGCGACCAGTTACATAGTTGGTTGTACGCTCTTTACTGGGGTTGGTAAAAATAGTTTTTGTATCGTCATATTCCACCAATTCGCCCATATAAAAGAAAGCAGTTCTATCACTAACTCTAGCGGCTTGTTGCATACTATGGGTTACAATAATTATTGTAAATTTTTCTTTTAGTTCATAAATCAACTCTTCTATTTTCGCTGTTGAAATTGGGTCCAATGCGGAGGCAGGTTCATCCATAAGTAAAATACTTGGTTCATTTGCCAATGCTCTTGCAATACAGAGACGTTGTTGTTGTCCGCCAGAAAGTTGTAAAGCACTTCGATGTAAGATCAATTTTACCTCATCCCATAATGCACTTTGTTTAAGGGCTAATTCTACTCGGTCATTAATTTCAGATGTAGATTTCATGCCATTCACTTTAAGTCCAAATGCCACATTTTCCCATATACTTTTTGGAAAAGGATTTGGTTTTTGAAATACCATGCCAACTTGTTTACGAAGTCCTTCTACATTCACTTTAGGGGCATAAATATTATTTCCTTCTATAAGAACTTCTCCTTCAATTTTAATGCCATCAATCAAATCATTCATCCGATTAAACAAACGAAGTAAAGTGGATTTGCCACAACCAGAAGGACCAATGAATGCCGTTACAGAATTCTTTTGCATTGCCATAGAAATATTTTTCAATGCAATAGAAGAGCCGTAATAAAAATTTAGATTTTTAGTTTCTAACTGAGACATATTATGCTTTATATTTTTTATTAAAATAATTTCGAATAAGGTTTGCAATCACATTGGTAACTAATACGATGAAGACCAATACGAACGCAGTACCATAAGCTACGGGTCTTGATGCTTCTATGTTTGTGCCACTTGTTGTCAACACATATAGGTGATAGGGTAGTGCCATTACTTGATCAAAAATACTATGTGGTAGTTTTGGTAAGAAATACGCCGCAACAGTAAATAATATAGCAGCAGTTTCGCCTGATACACGACCTATAGACAATATGATACCAGTGATTACATTCGGAAATGCCAATGGTAATATTACTTTTTTGATGGTATATAATTTAGTCGCCCCCATGGCATAACTAGCTAATCTATAGCTATCATCTACGCTTTTTAATGATTCTTCTGTAGTGCGAATGATAATAGGTAAAACCAATAGGCCTAAGGTAAGCGAGCCGGCTAAAATGGAATCGCCAAAATGTAAACGGTTCACGAATAATGCCATGCCAAATAAACCAAAAACAATAGATGGTACGCCCGCCAAATTGTTGGTCATGAGTTGTATAAAACTTTTCAATTTCCCGTCTTTCAAATATTCATTCAAATAAATACCAGAAAAGACCCCAATAGGAAATGCAAAAATTAAACTCCCTGCAATGAGATAAAGGGTGCCAATAATAGCTGGAAAAATACCACCTTTTACCATCCCTTCTTCTGGGGATTTTGTAAGAAAATCCCAACTAATTGCTTGTGCACCTCTTATGGTAATAAAATATAAAATAGCGAATAATAGGATGACTACCATGATACTCATGATACGAAATGTCCAAAAAATGATTTGCTGTATTAGTGCTTTCTTATTCATTATTTTACTCTTTTCTTTTTCAATACCAATTGTACATATATATTGAGTATCATGGTGAATAAAAATAGGATACAACCTAGAGCAAACAAGGCTTTGAAGTGAAGTCCGCCATAAGATGCCTCACCTAATTCGGCAGCTATAGTTGCAGGTATTGTTCGAACTGGTTGCAGATAAGAGTGTGGAATATTAGCAGCATTACCCGTTACCATCAATACTGCCATGGTTTCTCCTACTGCTCTACCTATTCCTAAAACAATACCAGCTAAAATACCGGACTTAGCATATGGTAAAACAACTTTATGTATTGTTTGCCATTGAGAAGCACCCATTGCTAAACTGGCCTCACGCATCGTGTTTGGAACATTACGAATAGCATCTTCTGCTATGGAAACAATAGTAGGTAATGCCATAATACCCAAAACGATACTTCCAGCTAAAGCGGTTTCACCAACATCCAAATGAAATAATTTTTGGATTAATGGTACAATCACAATCAATCCAAAAAATCCATACACTACACTTGGGATGCCAGCCAGTAATTCAATGATTGGTTTTAAAATTTTGCGTACTCGAGGGTGTGCAATTTCTGCCATGTAAATTGCACAAGCCAAACCAAATGGCAGTGCCAATAATATAGCACCAAGACTCACCCACAAAGTACCTAATAATAAAGGCAATACACCCATCTGTGCAACTGGCCTTGCAGAGGGAAGCCAATCTTTTCCTTTTACGAAATTATATACAGAGATACTGCCAACTTGAATCTCTTTGCCATGAAAATTCTTTGGTAAATTTTTCCTTGGAAAATAAGCTAATGTATTCTCATGATTTTTTACATAATCATTCATACAAGTATCCAAATATTCGAGATCAGAACCGACTTGTTCGTCACTATAAAAGTTAGAAAGATCATCAATGCTAAATAAGTTGATTTCCTCATCTTTACCACCCAATTGTTTCCAATTGGTAATGTTTTGATCAAAGACATTTTTAATACTGGTAGCATCAATTTCAGACACAGGATTTGACGCATTCACAGTGAGCACATATCCTTCTTCTAATTGACTTTTATTAAACATGCCTATTCCTTCTTTAAAAAGGAATACTATAATCAATAATACCGTCAAGCTAGTTACTAAACTGCTACCTGCGAGAATACCGACTTGTATTTTTTCAATTATCTTTTTCAAATCTTCTTATTAATAAAAAATAGGAGGTAAAAATAATCATTACCCCCTATTCTTCATGTTATTTTTAAAATAATTTATAGAGCCAAATAACCAACTTTATCAATGATTGCTTGACCAGCTGCAGAAAGTACGAAATCAACGAATGGTTTTACTTTAGCTTCTACATTGGTATTGTAGTAGAAAAACAATGGTCTTACAATTGGGTATTTACCAGCTTTAGCGTTTGCTCTTGTTGGTTCAATATAATTTTTTCCTCTATCATAACTTACAGCAAGTTGACGCACTTTTGGATTGTCATAAGCCATGCCGATATAACCAATTGCGCCTTTTGTTTGTCCAACACTTTGAACAATTGCACCTGTTGCTGGCATTGCCAAAACAGAAGAAGCAAAGTTCTTTTTGTTTAGTACGTGCTCTTTAAAAAACTCATAAGTTCCACTACTACTCTCACGGCTATACACAACAATTTTCATGTCATCTCCACCTACTTCTTTCCAATTGGTGATCTTTCCAGTGAATATACCTTCCAATTGTTCGCGAGTTAATTTAGTTACTTTATTCGCTGGATTTACTACCACTGATAAAGCATCTTTGCCAATAGTAACCTCTTTGATTTTTTTACCCGCATCTGTTAATTTTATTTTTTCATCCATTTTTATTTTGCGAGATGAAGTAGCAATGTCTGTGGTGCCATCGATTAAGGCAGCAATGCCAACACCGCTACCGCCACCCGTTACAGAGACTTGCGCTTTTCCTGTTTTGTTGTAGCTTTCTGCTTCACCTTGTGCTATTGGAAGCACGGTATCACTTCCTTTCAATTTAATATTTTGTGCAATACTTGCTGAGGTAATTAATACCGTTAATGCAATGAGAATCTTTTTCATGTTTTAATTTTTGTTTAGTTGCGTTTAAAAAAATCTATATTGAACTCTTAAAGTGAGAACGTTATCTTTTACATCTTGGGTATAGCCCGCAAGTTGTGTTGCTTTGTTTTTAACCATGTCTGCATAAATAAGGAATCTCCAATTTTCATCCAAGTTATAATAATATCCTAATCCCAATGTGCTAAATTTGATATCTGAAGCCGTTAAGTTTGTTCCTTTCTGTCCTATTTGACTTTCAGTCACCTTTGTATTTGGATCATACCAATCATACTTGATTACTATATTATGTTTGCTATGTAAAATATTTTGAACCCAATAAAAATACGCACCATTGAACGATCTAGTATAGGAATGATCAGTTGCTCCAGTTGCTAAAGTTCTTGGGGTTGCAGAACCTGTTGGCGTTCCAGTTTGATTACCGAAAATATATTCTGCTCTCAAAGAAGTGATGCCTCCTTTCCAATCCACATTTACTTGCCCATCTACACCTTTATAAATTTGTTTAGAAAAGGCACTCAAGTTGTCTGCAGAAGAATCCACAATATTCCAATTCGGATTACCATCTGCATTCGTACCTAATTCGTACTTGAATTTGGTTGCATTCTTATGCCCACCATTATAATAACTCACACCTCCTGAATACTTTACGGATTCAGATTTATTATTTTTAAAGAAGGTTAATCTCCCAATGAAATCTTTTTTGCGATCAAAATCGTTATTTAAAACCCCTGTTCCATTATATACAGCACCTTGCAGTTTGAAAAAATTAAATCGAGAGGTTTTTGTTGGCTGTATAAATACCTCAGCTCCTAAATCCTTTTCTCCAGGGAATAAAGTTTGGCTCATTCTTCCACGTTCAGGTGTTTCTCTGGTACCGCTAGAATATACGACTTCATATCCAAATACTTTGTCGAATGCCCCAACACGTAACCCAATCCATTTAGCACATGGTAGAAGTCCCATTAAATAGGCATCACGCAAAGTAACACCAGTTTGTATGAAATCGATTTGAAAAACAGCCGCCCCCATAGTATTCATTTCTTCATCTTGTTTATCCCAAACAAATTTTAAACGAGCACGTCTAATTCCAAACCGTTTATCTACATCTTTTGCAAAAGCCCCACCTGCGTAAGAATTAATTATACCCATTGAATCCGTCATTTGAAATTGAGCATGAACATATCCAGTAATTTTTAAGTGCGATAGTTTTTGCAAGGTATTATCCATGGTTTGCACAGAATTTTCAATAGTAGAAATTCTTTTTTCCATGTTTTCTTCTGGAGTTTCCTCTTGTGCAAATCCAGTGAAGCTTGCTGTTAATAGCAGCAGGCTAATCATTGAAATTTTCTTCATTTTTTTATTGTTTAGGGCGCAAAGATGCGAAGCCTATACAACAACAATGTTTTTTTAGTATTACCTAATTGTTAAGTTTATTTTTTTTATTTGGCGACGAACATGAATTTTGTACTTAAAATTTATTTTCCCTATAATATTTAAGCAACACTCGCACAATTATTCTAATACGTCCATTGGTTCGACCTACAAAAATGAAATTGAATACCTATTTCAATGTATCTAGTAATTTAAACATTTTTTCTTTAACAGTTTTTGGACTGCCAGCAAAATGATGCACTATAAACGCAAAGCTAATTGGCGTGCCATTGGGCAATACCATATATCCAGCATAACTTCTTGTACCACCAATATAACCACTTTTCATGGTGATATTATTAATGAGCGGTAAACTTTCAACGAAGGTGCTTGCCCAATTTTGCCGTTTATATAGCGACAATAATTTGGCTAATGTATACGTATTTATTTTGTTATTAGGGGCTAATCCACTCGCGTCCAATAGTTGGATGGCTTGCTCATCAACACCTAGTTTTTTTGCAAATTTTTTCATCTCTGCGATTCCAAGTAGCCACATACCTTGATGTGTATTTTGATATGCTATGGTTTTACAAAAACTCTCTGCATATAAATTCAAACTTTTTTGATTGCAAGCATAAATCAATTTCGATAAGGGTGGGGATTCAATTGCTGCAATATTTATTTCATCTGCAGCTAATTCAAGATTTGCCTCTTCCACTTTAAATTTAGTTTTTAAATAGGCCATCACATCCTTTTTAAAATCTTCATCTGGGTGCAGACGAGCAAGAGATAAGGTTTGTAAGCCTTTTACTCCACTTAAGTATCCTCGAATCGCATATTTGCAAATACTATCTTTTATTACATAAGCAAATGCATCTTCTGTACTTGCTTCATTTTTTTGTTGCAATACCAAGCAGAAATCCTTTTCATTATCCAAACCACCATCATTATTTTTTACCACAAATTCATTTCCTAATGGGGCAATTTGCAAGTCAAATTTATTCTCTTTCCAATTCAATCCAAATACACCTGCGCCATAATAATTACCATAATCTTCATCCATCCAATATTTGCTAGATGAAGAGTCTGTGAATATGTTATTGACTACACGAATATTTCCTTTCCAATATTTTATATTTAATTGTCGTAAGCCCGTTTCAATTTTTGTAAAAATGGGAAGAGGCTTTGTTTCGTCAAATCGATCGCTTCCAAAACTTGGATCACCACTTGCATAAACAATGAGTTCACCATAGGCGGTATCTGTTAGTATAATTCCTTTGAAATTAATCTTTGTGGTATACACAAAATTTTTTCCCAAATAATGTAAAGCAGATGCCGTGGTGAAAGTCTTGATGGTAGAGGCTGGTGGCAGAAGTTGGTTTTTATTTTTTTGATACAAAATTTTCCCATCCTTGTTGTTGAGTATGCATAAACTGATATCCGCATTTTGTAATTGAGAGTCAGCTTGAAATACGGTCATGGCTGCTGATAGCTTATTCATCATTTTTTGCGCACCTGCCAAAACAGGCAAAGCGATGACCAAAAATAGAAGGATGGCTACTTTTGAATTTTCGTTTTTTAGCATGCGTGAATATAGTTTCAATTTTTTTGAAAAAAAATATTCGACGGTATGGAAAATTAATCTTATTTCATCGTCGGCGAAATTTTTTACATGCGAAAAATATTCCTTTTCTTCCTTTACCACTTTTTCCTATTTGCACATGCAACCAAAACGACCCAAAAAGTAAATACCAATTCTGTAGACTCCATTGTAGTGTACAAATCCCAGAAAATAATGACGCTGTATAGTCAGCGAATCCCAATAAAAAAAATTACCATATCTATTGGCGAAAACCCAATAGGACATAAACAAAAACAAGGTGATAATCCCACACCAGAAGGGTTTTACACCATCACAGATAAAAATTCGAATAGTGCTTACTATAAAAACCTAGGCATATCTTATCCCAATCAGAAGGATAAAAATCAAGCTAAAAAAAATCATGTTTCCCCAGGTGGAAATATTAAAATACATGGTTATACAGATACACAAGGTTCCAGTAAAAATCGGTTAGTACGTTATGCATACACATGGGGTTGCATAAATGTATGCAATGCAGATATGGATGAAGTTTATGATTGGGTAAAAGTTGGTGCGGTTATTTATATCTGTCCATAGAAAGTATAAACTTAATTCCTCATCCTATCTTCCAACTACTTCAAACGCACAGTGAATACTCAAACCATTTTCATCAATCAGATTTAATACATGTTTGCCAATGCTAGGATTTAAAGCCATTTGGTGGATTTGTGATGTCTCTCCCAAGTAGACATTGTCGAGATGCCAATAAATTTTGGTCAAACTATTTTTATGCGTTGCTTCAAATATAGTCTTGCCTTGGCTTTCATCTAATTGTATTGGAATGAGAATTTTTGAACCTGGTTTTGGATACACCAAACTCATCGCATTATCCGAAATTTTTGCCAAACAATCTGCTTTATAATTTGGTAAAGGCACAAAGTTTGGATGATTGAGTTTGTAATATTTTTCAATCAATGGTGGTAATATAAAATAGGTTTGCGTTGTCATTTGATTCACGTCTTCACATTGGCTATCTACTCTAAACGATTTTGTTTTATCTAACAAAATGGATTGATGATAAGGGCAAGCAGTAGTTTGCAGACATGTGGTTGGTATCGATACAGTGTCTATATGTATGCAATTTGGAGATGCCCGGTAACCACTTTCTCTACATAAGGCAATGCTTGATAATTCTTCATTTGGTGGAGAAAACCATTTTTGTTTACTAGGCAATATGGAAAATAGTTCAAATAAAATGGGGGCTGAAGTTTTTATTCCAACCAAGCCTGTGCGCCCTTCTCCATCTGCATTTCCTGTCCATACACTAACTATATATTCGGGTGTAATACCAATAGCCCATGCATCACGATTACCAAAACTTGTTCCTGTTTTCCATGCGATTTTTTTACTGGTTTCAAACGCTTTCCAATTGCCTTCTTCGTCTGGCCTATTCAATTGGGTCATCGCTTCAAAAGTGCTATAAATGCAAGCTCGATTCATAGTGAAAATCTTGGATTTAATTTTTTCTTGATTGCAGAGATACATATGTTGCGTGGCAGTATTGTTTAATTGCATCGCCATTTCAGCATAGACTCGATGCAACTCGAATAGGCTAACTTCTGCACCACCTAATATTAAGGATAATCCATAATGTGTTGGGGAACGATTGATAGAATGAAAACTTAGCGTCTTCAAGTCGTTGTGAAATTTAGACAATCCATAATCTTGCAATAATTTCACCATGGGAATGTTCAAACTTCTTGCCAGGGCTTCTTGCGCAGGCACAGCACCATCATAACTTTTGTTATAATTTTTTGGAGAAAATTTGCCAAACTGTGTAGGTATATCTGGAATAATAGTATACGGTGTGATGATTCCATTTTCCAAACTTTTTTCAAACAATATTGGTTTTAAAATACTGCCCGAGCTTCTTGGCGCAACAATACAATTTACATCATTCGCATGTTCTTTATTCATGGAAAAAGTATTGCCGACATAAGCGATAATGGCACCGGTTTTAATAGAACTAATTAATATGGCACCATTGAATATTTTATTCCCGCTCATTTGTTCGAGATGGGTTTGTAAAATATGTTGCGCTTGCTGTTGTATCTGCGCATCAATGCTACTTTGAATACAAGTACCTTGATGTCCGGTTGCTAATAATTGTTGTAAAAGATGTGGTGCCAATTGCGGCAAGGGTAGGGGCCTGTTTGGCAAAGGCTCATGAACCGCTAAAAAATAGGTTGTACTATCAATAGTATGTGATGCTAATAATCGTTGTAATAATCGATTTCGTTTTTGTAATAATCGATCATGATTTTTACCAGGATAAATTAAACCTGGTGCATTGGGCAATACAGCTAGAGTAGCACTTTCTGCCCAACCTAATTTGAAACTACTTCTTCCGTAATATCGCCACGAAGCTGCTTCTAGCCCTTCTACATTATTTCCAAATGGCGCATGGGATGCATATAAATTAAGAATCTCCTTTTTCGTACATCGCATTTCTAGACGAGTTGCCAACATCATTTCTAGAATTTTTTCTTTATAGGTTCGTGCTGGATTATGTCTCATTAATCGTATCGTTTGCATAGTGATGGTACTCGCGCCACTTCTTCTTTTATTTGATTTAATATTTTGAAAAATAGCCCTTATCAAACCTTGTATGCTAATTCCAACGTGATGATAATAATGATGGTCTTCGAATTGCAATAGGCAGGTTTCGAATTTTTTTGGAATGCTGTCGCTTGGTGGAAATCGCCATTGTTGGTCCTGTGAAATTTTTGCGCCCAACAATTCGCCATTTTTATCTAATAATACCGTAGAATAATCATCTTGAAACAATTGTTTCGGTAAAGCAAAAACATACCAAATGAAAAAGGAAATAATACAAATCCAAAGTATTCTTTTTGGAATAGATAGTTTTTGGATTTTGGTTAAAATAAATTTCACGGCGTAAAACTAGCATGTCCAGTTGAAGTAGTATTTTGCTTTAGTATTCGTGTGTAAATTAATGATAAGCGTGTTGTATTTTTGAAAAAGTGAAAAAGCTATTCTCTCTTATTTTAGCCTTGGTCTGTTCCTTCGCAATCGCCCAGCAATATAATTTCCGGAATTATTCGGTAAAAGAGGGCGTTGCGCAATCGCAAGTGTATTGTATGATACAAGACAGTCGCGGATATTTATGGATGGGCACAAGAGGTGGCGGTATTACAAGGTTTGATGGAATGACTTTCACCACATTTACCAATAAAAATGGTTTGTCGAATAATGCCATTAACTGTATTAAGGAAGATGCACAAAAAAATATTTGGATAGGAACGAATGATGGATTGAGCTTTTATAATGGAAGAGAATTTAAAAACTACTATCTAACAAAAAATAAAGCAGTAGCTATAATCGAAATTGATTTTGATGCAAAACAAAATATTTGGATTGCAAGTAGTGAGGGTCTCTTACAATTTCATCACCATCATCATTTCGAAAATATTTCTGCTACAATAAAAGACAAACAACATGCTGTCAATTCTGTTCTATGCAGTCGTAATGGAAACATCTATTACGCCAATGCAAATGGCTTTTTTACATTAAAAAGAAATAAAAATAATTACGTAGTTTCTCTAAATAAAAAATATACGCAAATCAATTGCATTCGAGAAGACAAGCAACAAACCATTTGGCTCGGAACGTATGGCATGGGCGTTTGGGTTGGCAATGGAATCGAATTTATGCCACTGAGTGAACTTCCCATTTTGAAAAATAGTGTTGTTTGGAATATCAATTTTGATAAGAAAAATAATGCTTGGTTATCGACATTAAACAATGGCGTCATCGAATATAATGTACAAAACAAACAAATCAATATTCTAAGCGAGCAAGAAGGTTTAGGCAATAACCATGTGCGTTGTATGCTAGAAGATCAAAGTGGAAATTTTTGGTTTGGAACTTCTGGTGGTGGTGTAAGTAATTACTTTGGTAAACTATTTACTCACTATGATAAAAGCAATGGTCTCGGTGGTAATTTTATTTATAGCATTTTTAAAGACCATGAAAATAAAACGTGGATTGGTATCGCAAATAAAGGTCTAACGATTTTAGATAGTTCTGTTTTTTATACCATGAATGCGAGTAATGGCTTTGCAGATGTAAAAGTAAAAGCAATAGCAGAAGATAATTTTGGCACTAAATATTTTGGTACGGATGGTGATGGATTATACATATTGCAAGACAATCATTTCGAACAAATTGAAAAGCTAAACAAACAGTATATCCGTAGTATTGTTAAGGATAAGGAGGGCAATATTTGGGTAGCAACTTCAGGCAATGGGATTTATAAAATTACACCTTCCCATTATAGTAAAGGAAATAATTTAATCATTAGTAATTTCAATGTAAGTAATGGGATTTGGCAAAATAGAATCACCACTTTAATATGTGATGCTGAAAATAGAATATGGTATGGAACAGAAAATTCTGGTGTTGGTTGTATCGGTTCTGAAATTAATATTAGAACAAAGGATGGCTTGCCTTCTGATAATATTCGATGCTTATTAGAAGATAAAAAAAATACGTTATGGATTGGAACTGCCGGCGATGGAATTGCTTACATGTCGCTATTGGATAGCAATTACAGAATACATCCTATGGATAATGAAAAGCTCACATCCACCAATATTTACCTCATGGCATGTGATAGTAAAAACAATTTATTACTTGGATCGGAATCAGGAATTGATAATGTGCTATTGGATAAAGACAGACAAATAACGTATGTCAAACATTACAGTAAAGGGGATGGATTTCTTGGTATTGAAACTTGTCAGAATGCGGTATGTGATAATGGAGATGGCACTTTTTGGTTCGGTACGATTAATGGTTTGACAAAATATAATCCTTTCAATTTGGTGAAGAATGCAAATGAAACCATTACAACGATTACGGATGTCCGCTTGTTTTATATTTCCTTAAGTAATACAAAATATAATCAAGTAGTGGGCGATTGGAATCAAGTAAAAAATATCGATTTGCCTTACAGTAAAAATCATTTAAGTTTTGATTTCATCGGCATTAATTTTAGTAATCCAGATGCGGTAAAATACAAATGGCAACTAGAAAATTTTGATCCAGTATGGTCGCCTGAAAGTAAGCAACGGACGGTAACGTATAGTAATATACCACCAGGCGATTATGTGTTTAAAGTGATTTCTTGTAATGAAGATGGTGTATGGAATAAAACCGCTACTACGATTCAAATTCATATTCGGAAACCATTTTGGATGGAGTGGTGGTTTATGATTTCTGGATGTATAATTCTGTTTGGTTTGATTTGGTTTATTTTCAAACAAAGAGAAAAAAGTATTAAACAAAAGGCGAGTGAACAGCAACAGAAAATTATCTTAGAAAAGGATTTAATTGAATTGGAACATAAGGCTTTGCGATTGCAAATGAATCCGCATTTTATTTTTAATGCATTGAATTCTATACAATCACAAATAGGTACGGACGATGGACAAAATGCGCGTTATTATTTGGCGAAGTTTAGCAAATTGATGCGGCAAATATTGGACAATTCTAGAAATAGTTTGATTACGTTGCAAGACGAAATTTCTATGTTGGAGAATTATTTATTGGTCGAAAAATTTTGCAATAATAATTCATTCGACTATGCTATACATGTGCAAGAAGATCTGGAAGTAGATTATATAAAAATTCCACCAATGATTTTGCAACCTTTTGTAGAGAATGCGATAAAGCATGGCATGAAATATTTGGTCAATAAAACGGGATTCATTGAAGTGTCTTTTACTGTAAAGG
>CANJRV010000029.1 GCA_947476825.1 Bacteroidota bacterium
TACCATGTTTGGTAAGTACAGAAGAATTAATAGACCCGGTTTAAATTTCAAACTCCCTTTTATTGAAACTATTTTTAGAAGAATTTCTATTCAAAACCGTTCAGTCGAATTACAATTCCAAGCCATCACAAAAGACCAAGCCAATGTGAATTTCAAAGCGATGTTGTTGTATGCTGTGTTCAACCAAGATGAAGAGTCTATCAAAAACGTAGCATTCAAATTCGTAGATGATAAAAGTTTGATGCAAGCATTGATACGCACTATTGAAGGTTCTATTCGTGCCTTTGTTGCAACTAAAAATCAATCAGAAATATTGAGTTTACGTGGTGAAATTATTTTACACGTGAAAGAACAAATAGATGTTCAATTAGAATCTTGGGGTTATCATTTAATCGATTTACAGATTAATGATATTTCTTTTGATGAAGAAATTATTCGATCCATGAGTCGTGTGGTAGCAAGTAATAATTTAAAAGCTGCTGCCGAAAATGAAGGACAAGCATTACTCATTACCAAAACAAAAGCAGCCGAAGCAGAAGGAAATTTTATTAAAATATCTGCACAAGCAGAAAAGCAAGCGGCACAATTACGTGGACAAGGTGTCGCCTTGTTTAGAGAAGAAGTAGCAAAAGGTATGGCATCTGCAGCCAAGGAAATGGAATTTGCGAAACTCGATGCTTCCTTTATTTTATTTTCCATGTGGACAGAATCCATCAAACATTTTGCAGAAAACGGAAAAGGAAATACGATATTCTTAGATGGCTCTATTGATAAAATGCATCGCACTGTGCAAGAGTTAATGAGTATTTCAGATCATTCAAAAAAAGAATAGTCCTTCCTGATTATGTTATTCTCTGAAGTAGTCGGACAAGCCGATTTAAAGCAAAAAATGATCTCGCTTATTCAAGCTGGAAAATTACCACATGCTATCTTATTATTGGGGCAAGAAGGTAGCGGTGGCTTACCTCTCGCAAGGGCAATGGCACAATATATTATGTGTAAAAATAGAGATGGCAATGATTCTTGTAATACTTGTAGCTCTTGTGTAAAAATGAATAAGATGCAACACCCGGATGTGCATTTTTCTTTTCCAACGTATAAGAAGGATAAAACCAAAGCGCCAGTTAGTAATGATTTCATCAAAGAATTTCGGGAGCATATTTTACAGTTTCCTTACAGCAATGATATAGAATGGCTGGATGTTGCAGGAGCTGACAAGCAGGGCAATATGACCTCTTTGGAGTGTCGAGAAATTATTCAGAAATTGCAAATGCGAAGTTTTGAAAGCGAGTATAAAATTCTCATTATGTGGTATCCTGAATATTTAGGCAATGAAGGAAATATTTTATTGAAATTAATTGAAGAACCAACAGCAAAGACAATTTTGATTTTTGTTAGTTCAAATGCAGATGAGGTCATTCAAACCATACAATCTCGTACGCAACTGTTTCCATTGAAACGAATAACGGACATGGAGATTAAACAAGCTTTAATGGATCAGCATATTCCAGAAGAAAAAGCAACACAAGTGGCTCGACTCGCGGAAGGAAATTATCACGTTGCTTTACAATTATTGACGCAAGTAGAAGATGATATGCTGACTCGATTGCGCACTTGGTTAAATTGTATTTATGCCAATCAAGGTATTGAATTGGTAAGTTGGACTTTGGCCATGGCAGAATTAAACAAAGAATTACAAAAGAAATTTCTAGAGTACACTTTACAAATATTAGAACATTTGATTCGAGTAAAACGCTTGGGTAGCAACAATTTGAGCTTATTGGAAAGTGAACAAAAAATTATAGATGTGTTAATCAGTAAAGGGCTAAGTGAATACGCTATTCAAGACATTTCAAAACTACTGAATGATGCGATTTATCAAATTGAACGCAATGCAAATACGAAAATTCTATTTCATGCTTTATCTTTACGTGTTCAGCAGTTGATACACCGTAAAAATGTATCTTTGGCGATGTCAAGCTAAACAGCAAACTTCCTGAAAGGTGGAACAGATTATCCTTGAACCCCTTGTCAAAAAGTATGCAAGCAGTCAATAATTAAAAAAACGAAATGTAAATATATGGGATGTGGAAATTGTGGAACTGGTAAACCCGGTGGTTTGCCTTCAGGATGTAAAGACCATGGCGCTTGTAAAAGTGGTGGTTGTAATCGATTAAATGTACATGATTGGTTGAGTTTAATTCCGGTAGCGGATTTTTCTCGACCTTTTCCTTTTATAGAAGTGAGTTTTAATCATGGTAGCCGTAAAGATTATTACAAGGCAAATAATCCTTTGCAATACGAAAAAGGCGAGTTCATTACCTTGGAAGGCTCAGGCGGTTACGATGTAGGCGTGGTAAGTGTTACGGGCGAATTGGTTAAATTGCAAATGAAGAAGAAAGGCGTAAGTGAGAAAAGCGATGAAATCAAAAAAGTCTTACATCGAAGCACAGAAACCGAAATTGCCAAGATGCATGAGAGCAAAAAATTAGAAAAAGAAATGATGATTCGTGCGAGAGTAATTGCACGTAGTTTGAATTTGGATATGAAAATTGCCGAAGTAGAAGTGCAAGCCGATGGCAAAAAAGCGACCTTCTTTTATACCGCAGACGACCGAGTAGATTTCAGAGAATTAATAAAACAATTTGCCGGCGACTTTAAAGTAAAAGTTGAAATGCGCCAAATTGGAATTCGCCAAGAAGCTGCCAAAGTGGGTGGAATAGGCAGTTGCGGTAGAGAGCTTTGTTGTAGTACTTGGTTGAATGATTTCAAATCGGTGAGTACAACTGCAGCACGGTATCAAAATCTTTCTATCAACCAAACAAAATTATCTGGTCAATGCGGACGTCTTAAATGTTGTTTGAATTATGAACTCGATACCTATATGGATGCATTGCGTGTATTTCCAGATCAAATAGATCGTATCAAAACTGCGCAAGGCATGGCTTATCTGCAAAAGAAAGACATTTTCAAAAACTTGATGTGGTTTAGTTTTGAAAAGAGTAATACACTCTATCCATTGACGATAGAACGTGTGAAAGAAATCGTAGAATTAAATAAGAAAAATATTTTTCCAGAAGAGTTACAAGCAGTAGAAATTGTGAAGAAAAATGCAATTGTCGACAAATCCGATTTTGTAGAACTAGGTGGACAGTTTAGTGTTAAATCCTTGGATAGAGCAGCTTCTAAGAAAAAGAGAAAAGACAATGGCTCTGATCGAAAACCGGAACAAGCCAAACAAGGAGAAGATAGACGCAATACAAATCGCAATGCAGGTAATGCAGGCAATTCGGGTAATGCAAACAATACAAAAGGAAACGCAGGCGGTAAAAAAGTAGAAGAAAAACGCAAAGAAGGAAATCCGAATCCTGCGGCTAAAAAACCAGAAGGAAATCCAAACGCAAAACCACCTATTAATAATCCACAGCAAAAAAAAGCTGAAGGAAATCCTCAGCCTAAAAAAGCTGAAGGAAATCCACAGGCAAAAAAAGCAGAAGGCAATAAGCCAGCGAATCCGAATGCTAAACCACCTGGCAATAACCCGAATCCTAAACCGAACAATAATAAAGGACCGCAGCTAAAAAATAAACCTGCTAACCTACAAGGAAATAAACCACCAAATAGCAATCAAGATTTAAAAGAAGCGTAGGGAAATTGGCATTCTATTCCGAATAATAGTTACCTCTGCAATGACCATTGTATGTGCATTCTAGGCAAGTTCTATGTCATTATATTTGCAGCCAACTGTAAAATTAAAACATCTTATTTCCAATTCTCTTTGGTCCTCTTTTTGAATGCAATATCCATTTTGGTGCTCAGATTTTTCACATTGGTTTTATTGCTTTCATTTACTTTCTTTTCCATCTCTTCGTATTTAGCCAGCACATCTTTATAGTAATTTTTTCTATCATCTTCGGTATTGACTAAAAACACAAAATATTTATTTTCATTGGTGTATTTCTTCTTCATCAATTCAGTCAAGGTCATATTCACTTTGATAAAATCTATACACTCCGCGCTATTGTTTACATACGACTCATTGGCTTCTTGATAGTCATTTACATTTTGGGTATATGCATCTTCCACACTTAGGTTGGATGCATTCATTTTTCTGTATTTCTCCAAGTCTTGTATATTCTTTTTCAATGCGTCCAATACAGAAGAATATTGTTTTTTTAAAAATTCATATTTAACCACTGTCGAATCATAAGTATCGAAATAGGCTTGTTGTAGCTTATCAACTTTTACCGTTTTATACCTATTCAACTCACTTCGTAATGTTTTAATACTATCGTCATAGCTATCTTGTTTTTTCAATCGAGCTATTCCTTCTTTCAAAAAAGCAGAGTCTGTTTTTATCAAATAATATTCTAAAGTATCCACGCCATCCTTCAAGGATTTTCTATTGGTCGCTATAATTTCTTTTTGGCTGTTCATTTTGCTTTTAAGTTCTGCTACAAGGCTGCTTCGGCTATTGACAGAATCTAGAATAAGCTTAAGCGCAGGGTCTTTTTCATCCTTCTCTGCCTTATTGGTTTTTACCTTTTTTAAGTTTGCGATATCTATCTCCTTGCTCTTCTTTGCCTTCAGTGCAAGATCCGATTTCCATGCGTTTATTTTTGTTTTAGCTGTCGACAAATGACTTGTGGACGCGGCTATAAATTTGCTATTGATAGTGGTAAAATTTTGTTTATACTTTACTACATCTACTTTCTTTTCATTGTTCAATTTTCGGAGTTCAGTATATTCGGCATTGATATCCAATTTTTGATCGGCTAGTATTTCTTTCGCAGCTTTTAGTTCTGCTTTTCCGGCTTCCTTTTTCGATAATGCTTCTATAGTACTTTCTTGTTGCAAGCCTTTATCAAAATTATCGTTTGCGAGTGCCAAATGTTTGGCTGCTTTCATAACGGTATAACGCGGATTAAACTGATAAGTTCGGTCTGCACATTCTAGCAATGCCGCTTGTTCGCTCAATAAGTTTATCTCGCTCAAGTGCGGGTTTAGTTGTCTTGAAGAGATTACATTTTCATTAAATTCTTTTATGTCTGCTTCACCTAATTCAAATACATTTAATGGCATTGGAGGATCAAGAAGTTGCCATAATGGGTCGGTCGGGAGACGCTCTACACGAAAGGTTTTAGGATCTGGAAAAAAATATTCGGGATGATATTCGAATACAAATTTTTGTTTGGTCGAATAATAGAGTTTCTTCTTATTCACTTTTTGTAACTGTTGTTTGAGCCAACCTAATTTCATATCAAATGCACCAGCGCCATTGGTAGCATCAATGATATTCCATTTGTAATTTACCAATACCGCATTCCACACATGATTGGGTTTATAAAAACGAGTGCCATCATCATACGTTTCATTTTTTTCATAGCCTTCTATTACTTGGGTACGTATGCCTATTGCTTCGCACATCGCCTTCAGCAAATCCGAATAGCCTCTGCTATCGGCTATTTGTCGCTTCAAAATTTCAACGGCAGTATATCTTTTTATTTTCGACGATTTGGTTAGTGCATGAATATCGTATTGGATATGATGGGTAATCCAATAAAAAACAATCAAAGCTCTATTTTCATCATTCACTGCATCTTTTGTAATAGCCTCTGCCAATGCTTTTGGATTTTGCATTACAGTTTTTGAAAGTAGAGGAAAGAGGATAGTATCTTTTTCGGAAGCTTGCACCGCATAACCAAAGCATATTATTATAGCCAAGAATAATAGTTTCTTCATACTTTCAAAAATTTACAAAGTAAATGTAAAAATCTATTTGGTGAATTAATAAAAATATTATTCACGCTGGTTTCTTGCTATTACCTTTTTTATGCCTCAGCTTCTTGAAGTATGTAACTGTTCTGTGCAGCGTAGTGCTTTATAGAACATTTGTGAATTCTTCCCTTAAACAAGCACCTTTTTGTTTCTTTTTGTAGGCTTCAATAAATTCCTTTGCTTCAATTTTGATTGTCGTGATTTTAAGAAATCGCTAAATTCCTTATCTTCCTTTTCTGTTAAAGGTTTATTGATAAATACAAAATCAAAATCATCAATTTTTTTGGAGTTTTTCATTTTAGAAGTTTTTAAAATATTGTTTAACTAATACGTATGCCTCTTTTGTGTCAATGAACATTCTATTTCCCCCACCAAATAATTTCGCCCCAAGAGAAGTTTGATAGTGTTCAATTAATTGTGTCTTTGCAATAAATGAAACAACTCCGTCATAACCTTTTTCAAACGATGTCTTACAGCAAATGCAACTAAGTTTCCTGCAACGCCTTTATATAGTTTTTTATTTCCTTTATTAAATTTTGCACTTTCAATAAGTGGCATAACAATGTGGTCTTGTTTATCTGTCAAACAAATTAATCCATGTAAAATAGTCGAATTATTCAATGTTGTTAATTTGTAAACCATATTAGAAGTAATTTTGAGCTCTGCCTTCCAATCAAAAACCCATTCAGATTTATTTATTAGTTTAATTTCTTTGGATGTAATGTGTGTAATTTCTGTCTCAAATATTTCTCCACTTAAGGAATTCTCAATTGAATTTGTTAGTTTATCAATTTCAAAATCTAGCTCTATTTCATTCTGTTTTTTCACAACTCAAATATACAAAAGTGTCAACTTCTTTATTTAATTATTCTTGTGGAATTTTCTCATAATTCAGTGTATTTGAAATTCATTTTAATATGTTCTTTTGTCAAGTTTGCTGCAAGCAAAGGAATATTATTATCGAACCGAAGACAATTCATTGAACAAGTGTCATCCATCCATTTCAGAACATTTCGCTTGGTAAGACACACAAGCGATAGGAACTATATGCCTCTAGAGTTTCTCTTTTATATCCATCAAGCTCTGCACATTTCGCTTGGTGAGACACACAACCGATAGTAACAATATGCCATTAAAGTTTCTATTTTATATCCATCAAGCTCTGCACATTTCGCTTGGTGAGACACACAACCGATAGGAACAATACGCCATTAAAGTTTGTATTTTATATCCATCAAGTTCTGCACATTTCGGTTGGTGAGACACACAACCGATAGGAACAATATGCCATTAAAGTTTCTATTTTATATCCATCAAGTTCTACACATTTCGCTTGGTGAGACACACAAGCAATAGCAACTATATGCGATCAAAATTTCACTTTTATTTACATCCATACTAGCCAATAAAAAAATAGCCTTGCGGCTGTTCTTTTCAAAATTCAAACAATCTATAAACCCCTATTCATCTCATTAATCTGGTTTTTTACCATGCAAAAATGAATTAAGATTACTGATTGATGATTCACCATGTTTGGCATCTGTAATATTGATCGTAGAGTATACATCTTCGCTCGAACTTGGATGTGTATCCAAAGGGATATTTCTACGCATATAAGCTGGTTGGTTTATTTCTTCACTAGAAATATCTGCTTTATTAACATTAAAACTCATAGAGCGTAATTTAGATGCACGATCTTCAAATGCTCTTTTTTGCAATTCAAAATTCACCTCTGCTTCAAGCTCTCCATCAGTTAAATAACGACTGCCTTTTTTACGATTTATGGTTACACCTTTCAATGTTACATATTCGTCTTTCATTTGCATTTCCGTTTTTTCAACCACATTGAAATTTTTATTTAATTCGGCTTGCACATCTACAACTGGAGTTGCTGGTGGTGCTGGTGGTGGTGTATTTGTATCTAATTGAAATACAATTTTATTTTCTATTTCCTGTTCCACTATCGGTGCTTTGTTTTCTACAATTGGCGAAGCAGGAAATGGTTTCAATATTTCTGTTAGGCGTTGTGAGAAATCAAGATCCACTTTTGGTTTTTGTACAGGTATTTCTACCGGCTTTGGCGCTTCAGCTATTGGTACTGGTCTTGTCGCTTCAACGTTTGGCGTCGGCGTTGGTTTAACCACTTCAGCTATTGGTGCTGGCGTTTCTACAAAACTCGGTTTTACCATCGTATGGCTAGTAGGTACTTGTGTATTTGTAATTGGTATTCTTGCATTATTCATAGACATACCAAAACCCATTGCCAACATAGATGGTACAGCAGGTTGTTCTACTTCTATCATCGTAGGTGCATACGGATCATTTTTTGGTAATGCTTCTTGAATTGGCATACGCAAATAATTGTCAACTTTAGGCACAGCCGCAAGTATAGGCGCGGCTTTCACTTCTTGCGCCATTTGCTTTTCAGCTATTTTACGAGTCACTTCATCAGCCTTTGCATTTACGGGTGTACCATCTAATGCGTACACTTCTTTCATACTTTCCGAATAAGGTTTTTTATGTTCAGATGTATAGGCCGTATCTGTTTTGTTGTATTCAAATCCAGTTGCAATAACAGTTACACTTATTTTTTCTCCTAAATTATCATCAAAGCCAGTTCCAAAAATAACATCACATTCATCGCCAGCTTGGTCTTGTACATAAGCTTGTATCATTTCTACTTCATCCAAAGTATGTTCGTGGAAACCATGACTTGAATTGATATTCAGCAATACCCATTTAGCTCCTTTAATGCTTGAATCGTTCAACAATGGCGAATTGATAGCTTGTTCCACTGCTTCATACGCACGGTTTTCACCGATTGCAGTTGCACTTCCTAAGATAGCGACTTTACCATCACGCATTACTGTACTTACATCCGCAAAATCCACTACAATATGGCCTTGTGAATTGATCACATCGGTAATACATTTTGTTGCAGTTGCTAAAATATCATCGGCTCTGCTGAATGCTTGAGAAGCTGGAATATTTCCAAATTGATGTCTCAACTTGTCGTTAGAAATTACGAGGATAGTATCTACATAATCTCGCAATGCAACGATACCTTCTTCTGCTTGACGCTTTCTTCTTTTTCCTTCGTAAGAAAATGGCGTAGTAACAATACCAACAGTAAGTATACCTAAATCTCTTGCAACTTTTGCTACTATAGGTGCGCCACCAGTACCAGTGCCACCGCCCATACCAGCAGTTACAAATACCATTTTGGTATTATTGCTTAAAAGTCTTTCTATTTCTTCGATGCTTTCTTTACATGCACGCATACCTATCTCTGGATTTGCACCTGCACCCAAACCTTGTGTGAGTGAAGGTCCTAGCTGAATTTTGGTAGGTACGGCACTGTTTAACAATGCTTTTTGATCGGTGTTACACACGATGAAGTCGACCCCATCGAGTCCAAGATCATACATGTAATTGACAGCATTACTACCGCCGCCGCCGACACCTATTACCTTAATGATGTTGGCATTTTTTTGTGGGAGCTCAAATTGAATCATGGTTTTTGAATTTTTAGGGTTTGAAATTTTTATTTATTGTTTATGGATAGTTTGTTTCTTTTTTTATGCTTTATCTAATGGTTCATCTTCAATATTCTCGAACCAAAAAATGACAGTGTCTTTCACACCTTTCACTGTACCAAAGACTTTTTTAATTAGTTCAGTTCTCTTTTTAGATTTTCCTTCATTCATTAATCTTTCTTCTGTCGTATTTACTTGTGGTTGATGAAATAGATCAGAACCATTGTTAGAATAAGTATCGTTGATTAGAGGATTTGCAACAATGCTTTCGTTCTCAAAAGGCGTAATAGGTTTGAAGGTAGATTCGCCAAATTCTTTTTGTAGAATTTCTTCTGTGCTCATGCCTTCTACTCTTGCTATCGTATCAAATGAGCCTTGTATGTTTTCACTATTCGAGAAAGATTCTTCTCTATTGTTGGATATAAAACGAAGTCTATTGCTTTCGTAATCATCATAGCCACGTAAGATAAGTCCAATACAAGTTGCATACATTGGCTGCGTCAATTCGTTGTGGTGACCTGATGCTAAATGTTCATTCGGCAATCCAATACGAGCAGATAATCCAGTACGTAATTCAGTTAGTTGTGGTAAGTATTTTAATTGACTACCACCACCTGTAAGAATGATACCACCTTTCAATTCATATTGCAAATTGATTTGCTTGAGATGATACATCACATACTCAATAATTTCATCCATTCTTGCTTGAATAATATTCGCCAAATTTTTAGCAGAAATTTCTTTTGGCATTTGTCCCCTCAATCCAGGTATGGTGATGAATGCATTTGATTTTGCTTCTTCGGCAAGTGCTGTTCCAAACTGAATTTTCATTTGTTCTGCTTGTGTACGCAATACACCCAATCCTTGTCGAATATCGTTCGTGATGTTGACACCAGCAATTGGTATTACTGCAGTATGCTTAAGCATCCCATCATGGAATACGGCTAAGTCTGTAGTGCCACCGCCAATATCTACAATAGCAACACCCGCTTCAAAATCTTCAGGACACATGACAGCAGCTGCAGAAGCAAGTGGTTGCAACACTAAATCTTTTGTATTCAAACCAGAACGGGTAACACAACGATGTATGTTTTTTATCGCAGATTTGTCACCAGTTACAATATGAAAATTTGCACCAATTTTAATACCCGACATACCAATGACTTCTTGAATTGTTAATCCACTCAAAGAATCCACTGTAAAATCTTGTGGTATAATATCAATGATTTGATCGCCAGTTGGGATATATGTTTTGTATTGATCTTTAAGTAATGCGTCAATATCTTCTTGACGAATTTCTTCTTCAATATTTGCCAACACACGATCACCTCGAGATTGAATACTTTTAATATGATGACCAGCAATACCCACATATACTTCGCGTATATTCAAATTAGGATTGCTTGCCATACAGCCTTCTAAAGCAATATTAATAGAACGAATACACTCTTCGATATTCAATACCATTCCATGATTGACACCACTACTATCCGCTTTGCCAAAGCCTAGTATTTCCAATTTGCCATATTCATTTTTCCTTCCAGCAATGGCTGCTATTTTGGTCGTTCCGATGTCAAGACCGACGATAACTGGGTTTTCTTTTTGCATATATTTTAAGTTTGAATGTTTAAATAGTTGGTTGAATTAAATTTATTTTTTATTAGCGTCGTGTTTAATTTCCTTTTTAATAATTGGCTTCGTTACTGGCTTTATTAATTTCTTGTCTGTTGTTTTTACAGCTTGCGTAGTATTCTCTTTTTCCACTTTTTTTGTGGAAGGTTTAGTAAGAAGTTTTGCATGCACTTTAGCAGAAACAGATTGAAGCGGATCCTTTGAATGCGTCGCATTCTGAACTTTTGCCTTCCTACTTTGTTCTTTCACTTGCAGCTGACTTTTTGTGTCGTACGGATTTTCTGCAAGTATTTCACCCTTTGTATTTCGGGCTACAATTTGTCCTGCAAATCGAACATCAATTTCATCATACTTCTCCCAATGCAAGGTTTTCATCCCTTGTTCGTAAAAGGCAAATAAGCGCGCAAACTTGCTGGCAATATCTTCTGCATGACCGAATAATATAGTTTGATCACCGAAAGCTGGAATGAGTACCATTTGGTGATTCGCCAATAAATCAATTTGTGTTATGGCTTTACTCCAAAAATCATTATTCGCAATCCATGTAGCCATTTCCACCAAAGAGGATTTCAATTTTAAATCACTTTCATCATAGCCCAATCTTGAAGCAGTAACAGTAAGCAAACGTGGTGTATACTTTTGCGACAATGTAATTGGATTTGCTTCCGCATCCAGATAATAGGCATAATCCGAACTGTCTTTTTGTTGAATACGAACCACAGGTTTACGTTGATCGATTTGTATATGCAACTTACCATTCGGCGACACAAAAACATTGGTATTTTGTATCCATGAATTTTCTAAAATTTTATTTTTTAACCCATTCAAATCAATATCTTTTACATGCGTTATTTGTACATAAATTTGTTGTGAATCTATAATGTTGACAATATCTTGTTCGGTCACAAAACTTTCATCAGGATTAGAAATATTAATTTGCCAGCCTTCACATAACACATCGCGTGTAGAATTATTGGCAAAATAAAATGCGCAAACTATTGCCGGTATCGACAGTAGAAAAATGATATTACGTAATATTTTTTTTGCGCGTGGACTCATCTTATTTAGTATCTAAAATATTTTTAATCGGATGAATTAATGTATCAATGTCTCCGGCTCCTGCAGTAATAAGTACTTCTAAACTAGAAGCTTTTACCCATTGCAATACGCCTTCTTTACTTAAAATATGTTTATTAGGAATAGCCATTTTATCCAAAATAATTTCACTGGTAACGCCTTCCATTGGCAATTCACGAGCTGGATAAATATCCAATAAAATAACTTCATCCGCAATGTCTAAACTACTGGCAAAACCATCTGCAAAATCCTTCGTTCGAGAAAATAAATGCGGTTGAAACACAACACTTATTTTTTTATTCCTAAACAATGCCTTCGCACTAGAAATTAACATACGAAGCTCTTCTGGGTGATGCGCATAGTCATCGATATAAACTACTTGATCATTTTTTACAATATATTCGAAACGTCTTTTTACACCTTTAAAATCTTGTATCGCCAATTGTACTTTCTCGAAATCGATGTGTAATAAATCGCAAACCGCTAAAGCTGCAATGGCATTTTCGACATTATGCATGCCACCAATATTCAATTGAATTGGACCGACAATTTCATTGTTTTTACAAAAATTAAATTGATAAGTTCCATTATGCATTTGTATATCCGAAGCATAATAAGTTGCTGCTTCATTTTGTGCGCTATACGAAACTTTATTTGGTGCTTTGAATGAAGCACTTCTATGTAATCCGTGTTTATAAACTAGGGTATCTTTTATTTGCGAAACAAATTCGATATAACAACGTTCCATTTCTTCTGCAGTTCCATAGATGTCTAAATGATCTGGGTCCATGGCAGTTACCACCGCTATTTCTGGAAATAATTTCAAGAAGCTTCTATCATACTCATCTGCTTCTATTACAGCGCATGAATTATCGCTATGCCAATAGTTTGTATTGTAATTGCTGGAAATCCCACCTAGGAAAGCATTACAGCCATAACCTGTATGACGTAAAATATGTGCAATCAAAGTAGAAATGGTTGTTTTACCATGTGTACCAGCTACACAAACCGATTGCATTTGTTGCGAAATATATTGCAATACATCACTTCTTTTTACAACCTTATACTTATTTTCTTTATACCAAACAAGCTCTTGATGCGTAGCAGGAATTGCAGGTGTGTATACAATTAAATCTACTTCCTTCGGAATGCTTGCAATGTCTTCTGTGAAATGAATAGCAATGCCTTCCGACATTAATTGTGTGGTTAATGCTGTATTGGTTTTATCATATCCACTTACTTGAACATGACGCTCTTTAAAAAACCGAGCAAGCGCACTCATGCCAATGCCGCCAATGCCGATGAAATAAACGCTATGTATTTTTTGTATATCCATGTTAGTTCGCTATTTCAAATATTTTATTTGCAATGTTTTGATCTGCATCTTTTATTGCAAGTGGTTTAATTTGTTGTATCATTAATTCTCTGGCTTTCTTGTCTTGCAACAAGGAAATAATATTGCTGACTAATTCTGTTTTTGCATCACTGTCCTTCACTACTATTGCCGCATGGTGTTTTGCCAAGGCCATGGCATTGTGCATTTGATGATCTTCACTTGCAAATGGGAATGGCACAAAAACTACTGGCTTTGCCACGATGCATAATTCAGCAATGGAAGATGCACCTGCTCTTGCAACAATGACATCTGCAGCTACATAGGCATAATCCATTTCACGGATAAAAGGGAAAACTTTTGCCACATGCTCGTAGCCTTTTATAGCGTCCTTCGCTCGTTCTGCAAATGCTTCACCCGTTTGCCAAATCAATTGTGCACCTGATTCTAAAATTGTCTTGACTTTTGCTTCAATCGCTTCGTTGATACTTTTAGCACCAAGACTTCCACCAAAAACAAACACAATTTTTTGATTACTTTTTAATTGAAAAAAATCAAGTGCTTGTTCTTTACTAATATGATTTTCCGTGATGTTTTTTCGAACAGGATTGCCAGTATTGACTATTTTTTCTTTCGCAAAAAATCGTTCCATCCCATCATAAGCCACACAAATCGCATTCGCTTTTTTACCCAATATTTTATTGCTCTTTCCTGCAAATGAATTTTGTTCTTGCAACAAAGTTGGAATACCATTTCGTTGTGCCATATAAACCATCGGGAAACTGGCATAGCCCCCAACACCAACTACTACATTGGGTTTAAAATCTTGTAAAACCTTCCTTGCTTGTAAAAAGCTCTTCATCACTTTGAATGGGAGCAAGATATTTTTCAACAAATTACTTCTATTGAATCCTGCAATATCTAAACCAATGATTTTATAACCTGCAGCGGGTACTTTTTCCATTTCCATTTTCCCCTTTGCGCCAACAAATAAAATATCACTTAGTGCTTGCCTATTTTTCACGGCGTTAGCAATCGCAATGGCAGGAAATATATGTCCGCCAGTGCCACCGCCTGCAATAATTAATTTTATGTTGTTATTGTTCATCATTCTTTTTACGCATTATCATTTTGAGATTCTGTAATTACTTCTTGTATGACTTTATCTCCTTCTGCTTCTTCTACAAATCGACTTACACTTAGTATGATGCCTATTGCCAAACACGTGAACCAAATACTAGATCCACCCATACTCACGAGTGGCATCGTCAATCCTGTTACTGGCAATAGATTCACGCCCACACCCATATTTAAAAAAGCTTGTAAAACCAATGTAAAACTTAGACCTACTGCTAAAAATGCACCGAAGGCAAATGGGCATCTGCGGAAAATAATGATGCTACGCCATAAAAAAAGTAAGTATAAAAATATCATTCCTACACCGCCAACAATCAATCCATACTCTTCAATAATCACGGGGAATATCATGTCTGAATATGGATGTGGTAAAAAATTTCTTTGGGTACTGTTGCCAACACCTTTACCAAACAAACCTCCTTGCGCTATGGCAATTTTTGCTTGCGTCACTTGAAACGGAACGTCGTCTTTATTCTTGGAGGTAAAATTTTTAACCCTTTTTTCCCAAGTCGCGGCACGTCCATATCCAGTCATTTTTGAAACGGCAAATAAAATACCAAACATCAATAAGCCTGATATGGCTAAGATCATGAGGTGATACATTCTTACTCTACCAATGAAAAACAGCACACCACAAGAAAGAGCAATCATTAATGCTGTTGATAAATTTGCCATGGCAATTAATCCGCAAATCACAATGACGGGCAAAAATATTTGGAGTGATACACGCTTCAAATTATCTAAATCATTTTGTATCGTCGATAACTGTCGAGCAAGAAACATGAACAATCCTAACTTCGCTAAATCGGAAGTTTGAAAAGTTAAGTTCACCAAAGGCAATTTTATCCATCGCGACCCTTCATTTAAGGTAGTACCAAAACATAGTGTATACAACAGTAAAGGAATACTGATGGCAAATAACAAAACAGCAATTCGAGAGTAGATAGTATAATTAACCTTGTGTGCTAAATAGACAATAAAAATACCAGCCATCAATGTGCCTAATTGTTTGATTAAATAAATTTCTGTATGCCCTTTATTTAATCGATAAGCCAATGAACCTGTAGAACTATACACAACCATCAAACTGATGAGCGACAATACAATGACAACTCCCCAGATGATTCTGTCGCCTTTAGTTCTATTTAGAAGTTGTTGCATGTTTGGATAAGTATATTTAGAGGTATGATTTTTTTCTTTAGTTGTTGAATAATTTATAGTGCCAATACTGCTTCTTTAAATTGATTGCCGCGATCTTCATAATTTTTAAATAAATCGAAACTTGCGCAAGCTGGCGAAAGCAATACACAATCTCCCTTGAATGCAAATTCATAAGCTGCTTTCACCGCGTCGGCCGTGGATGTAGTGTCTACAACCGTTACAATAGAATCAAATGCAGCGTGGATTGCCGTATTGTCTTTTCCTAAACAAACAATTGCCTTCACCTTATCCGCTACTAATTCTTTGATTACATTATAATCATTTCCTTTATCTACTCCACCTAAAATTAAGATAGTTGGTTTGGTCATTGTTTCTAATGCATACCAAACACTATTTAAATTGGTGGCTTTGCTGTCATTGATAAATTCTACACCACGAATGCTTGCAATGAATTCCATTCTATGTTCAATAGAGGTAAATGTTTTCAAACTAGCTCTAATAGATCTATCTCTTATTTCTGCTACTCTTGCTGAAATACCCGCAGCCATCGAATTATATTGATTATGCTTTCCCTTCAACGACAAATCATTGATGGAAATAGAAAATGGCTCACCGTTTATTTTTAGCACCAATTCATGTTGATTGATATAGGCGCCGTCTTCGTTTAATTGTTCGTGCATGGTGAAATAGAGAATTTTGGGGTTAATTGAATGTTCTTCAGTAAATTTATTGCTTGCCTCATCGTCTTTACATAATATCAAATAGTCGTTCGGAGTTTGGTATTTTGCTATATTAAATTTGGATTGTACATAGAGATTGAAATCATATTGATATCTGTCTAAATGATCAGGTGTGATATTCAGGATAACGGCAATATCAGGGCGGAATGTGTGTAAATCGTCTAGTTGAAAACTACTGATTTCCATCACATACCAAGCGGTTGGTTTAACAGCAATTTGTCGAGCGAAACTGAAACCGATATTACCTACTACAGAAACATCTTGTTCATCTTGCTTAAACATATCATAGAGTAAACTAGTAGTGGTAGTCTTGCCGTTGCTGCCAGTTATACATACAATTTTACTGTTGCCTTTGTAGCGAAATGCGAATTCAATTTCGCTGCAAATGAATGCATTTTGCTTTCTCAGTTTTTGTATTATTTCTGCCTTTTCAGGAATGCCAGGGCTCTTGATAATTTCAGTAGCCTGCAAAATAATTTCTTCTGTATGTTGCCCTTCTTCAAATGGAATATTCTTTTCTATCAATTCCTTTTTGTAAGAATCGCCTATCATTCCTTTGTCACTTACAAATACAGAAATGCCATGTTGATGCGCAAGCAAAGCGGCACCTGTACCACTTTCTCCACTTCCTAATATGACTAATTCGTATTTCATTCTTTTGTTTATTATAATTTCACTTTCTACTTATTGCAATTTCAATGTCACCACACTCAGCACAGCCAATACAATACCAACGATCCAAAATCGAATGGCAATTTTACTTTCGTGGTAACCTAATTTTTGATAATGATGATGTAATGGCGACATCAAAAAAATTCGTTGTCCTTCGCCATACTTTCTCTTTGTCCATTTAAAATATCCAACTTGCAACATCACACTTAGATTTTCCACTAAGAACACCCCGCATATAATTGGAATCAATAATTCTTTACGTATGATAATCGCTAAGGAGGCTATGATACCACCAAGCGCCAAACTGCCTGTGTCACCCATAAATACTTGTGCTGGAAAACTATTGTACCAAAGAAATCCGATACATGCACCAACAAAAGCGCCTATGAAAATGGATAGTTCGTCCAAGTTGGGAATAGGCATAATATTTAAATATTCCGCCAAAGAAAAATGCCCAGATACATAAGCAAATGCAGCCAAGCACATGCCTATTATAGCACTCGTTCCTGTTGCCAGACCATCCAAACCATCAGTAATATTTGCACCATTTGAAACAGCGGTAATGATAAAAATCACAAACAAAATATATAAGATTGGAGTTAATATTTCAACAGAACTCTGTCCAAACCAAGAAGCGATTTTTGCAAAACTAAATTCATGATTTTTGGTAAATGGAATGGTTGTTACTGCGCTCTTCACACGAGCGTAAGTATGCGTAATTCCTTTCTCATCTACTTTAATGATACCTTCTTTCAAAACCTTATCTACACTGCTATACGTTGCAGGCATTCCACCGGTTGTTTCTCTTACGATATACACATTCTGGTTATAATATAAAGTGGCGCCAACAATAATACCCAACCCTACTTGTCCTAATATTTTGAATCGACCAGCAAGACCTTCTTTGTTCTTTTTGAACACTTTAATATAATCATCTAAAAATCCAACTAACCCTAGCCAAATTGTGGAAGTGATCATGAGTAAAATGTAAACATTTGCGACACGAGCGAATAATAAAGTTGGAATTAAAATCGCTGCGATGATAATGATACCGCCCATTGTAGGCGTACCTCTTTTTTGTTTTTCTCCTTCTAATCCTAAATCACGAACGGTTTCTCCAATTTGTTTCCGATGTAAATATTGAATTAATCTTTTGCCAAAAATCATGGAAATAATTAAAGACAAGATAATTGCCATGGCTGTTCTAAAGGAAATAAAATAAAACACTCCTGCACCCGATAGGTTGAAGTGTTCTCTTAAATATATGAATAGATAGTATAGCATGTCTTAATTATTTATCGAAAAGTTCTAGCATGTCCTGTAATATTTTTTTATCATCAAATGGATTTTTAACCCCATTTATTTCTTGGTATTTTTCATGTCCTTTTCCTGCAATCAAAATAATGTCGCCTAATTCCGCGATGCTACATGCTGTTTTAATTGCCTCTTTTCTATCTGCTATACACACATATTTTTTACGTTGATTTACTGGCACACCTTGTTCCATCTCGCGAATTATTTCTTGTGCATTTTCACTGCGTGGATTGTCTGCAGTAAAGATGACTCTATCACTATGCTCGCATGCAACTAATCCCATAGTTGGACGTTTTGCTTTATCTCTATCACCACCACAACCAACCACAGTAAATAAAGTTTCATTCCCTTTTCGGAGTTTATTGATAGTCGCAAGCACGTTCAACAATGCATCCGGTGTATGCGCATAATCTACTATGCCTAAAATATTTTCTTGTTTGGAAAATAAATAATCAAAGCGACCTTCTGCACCTGTTAGTACGCTGAGCTCTTGCAAAACTTCCGTACTATTTTCACCTAGAGCGCAAGCAACACCATACACACAAAGAATATTGTACGCGTTAAATTCACCAATCATTTTAAAATGAACTTCTACTTGATTAACCAGCATGAAAAGACCAGCTAAATTATTTTCAAGGATTTTACCTTTATAGTTTGCCAAGGATTTCAAAGAATACGTTTGCTTTTTAGCCTGGGTATTTTGCAACATCACCATGCCTCTTTTATCATCTACATTTGTTAAGGCAAAAGCGGTTTTGGGAAGTGTATCAAACAATAATTTTTTAACACGAATATATTCTTCAAAGGTTTGGTGATAATCTAAATGATCATGTGTGATATTGGTAAAACAAGCGCCAGTAAAATGAGTTCCAGCTGTTCTATGTTGGTGCAATGCATGCGAACTTACTTCCATGAATACATGAGAGCATTGTTCTGAAAGCATTTGCGCTAATAATTTTTGCAAATGAATGGCATCCGGTGTAGTATGTGTTGCTGGGATAAGCTTAGTGCCTATTTGATTTTGAACGGTAGAAAGAAGTCCGCAATGATAACCCAGTCTTGTAAACAATTGGAATAATAAAGTGGCACAAGTGGTTTTACCATTCGTACCTGTAATGCCAATTAATTTAAGTTGCTTAGAAGGATAATCATAAAATTCTGCCGCAATTTCACCAGCCAGTGATTGTGCATTTTTAACTTGAACATAAGTTACCGTTGCATGTAATTGTGTTGGCAACTTTTCACAAATTATTGTGCTGACTCCCTTATCAATGACTTGCTCTATATATTGATGTCCATCTGTATGCAAACCTTGAATAGCAATAAATAATCCATCCAACATGGCCTCACGCGAATCGGCACAGATATCCGTAACCTTGCGATTCGGATCACCATGCACTTGCAAGGTTGGTATAGCGGATAATATGTGTTGCAGTGTCTTCAATTAACTTAGTTCTATGGTTATTTTTTGTCCTTTATTAAAAGCAGTTCCAGGAGAAATCGATTGAGTGGTTACTTTGCCTCTTCCAATGGTAATTACTTTCAAGCCTGCATTTTCTAATACATAAATTGCATCACGAAGGCCCATGCCATTTACATCTGGCACTAAATTTTTGTATTGCTCTACCGTATTAAAAATCATCTTACCACTGGTATCTGTAATTTGTCTAATCCAAGCTGGCGAAGCATTTGCTTGTGCAATTAAATTCAATTTATTTGCCAAGAAATTGTATTCATCTGATTTCATGCTCTTGATTGGCAATGCCGCATTTACCTTTTCATTTTCTGCAATAGATTTTGTTTTGTGCATATTAATGGCATACAATCGATTTGCTACTTCTTTAAAAATTGGCAATGCAATTTGTCCGCCGTAATAATTATTAGATCCTTTTCGCGTTCTTAATACAACACAAATTGTATACTGTGGATTTTCTCTCGGAAAAAAGCCAACGAAAGATCCAGAGTATACACGGTCGGTATATTTTATACCTTTGTCTGCAACCTGTGCTGTACCTGTCTTTCCACATATATCGTAATAAGGATTTTTCAACGCTTTACCAGTTCCACTTTCCACTACTTCTGCCATCACTTCTTTTAATAAAACGATAGAAGAAGAATCTAAAATTTTATCGTGCACAATTTTTGGAGAATTCGTTGCAATGTCTTTGCCGTATTCTCTAACACTGTTTACCAAATATGGTTTCATCATTTTTCCATTATTGGCAATGGAATTATATACCATACAAGTATGCAATGGTGTAATCATTACTTGATAACCAATACCCATAAATGCCAAGCAGAATCTGCCTTTAGTTACTGAGTCACGAATAAAATAAGGCTTCCTTTCACCACTTAATCCGAGTCCTGTTTTATCATCCAAACCTAATGTGTGTAGGTTCGTCCAGTAAGATCCAATACTGTCTTTATAATTTTTATAAATCAATTTAGCAAAGGCAACATTAGATGAATGTGCAAATGCATCTTTAATAGTCAACAAACCCAATCCAGCATGACTATCACTAATGGTGTAAGGCCCGATTCTTGTTCTACCACCTTCACAATTAATTTTATCATCGATATGAATTAATTTATCTCGCATCATGGAAATGAGAGAAACCAATTTAAAGGTTGAACCAGGTTCCATTTGTTTCAATGCATAATTATAATCTTCATAATAACTGCTGTCCTTCATGCGACCTAGATTGGCCATTGCTTTAATTTTTCCAGTCTTCACTTCCATCACGATACAAGTTCCAAAGGATGCTTGTTCTTTTACTATTTGGTGTAGTAAAGCATTTTCCGCCACATCTTGAATATTTACATCTATAGTTGTAATTACATCACGACCATTTTCTGGCTCAATTTCCGAACCGTCAATTGGCATCCAAGCGCCACCTGCAATTCGACGAACAACTCGTTGCCCTTGGCTGCCTCTAAGCATCGAATCATAAACCGCTTCGAGTCCAATATTTTGTGCATTTTTTCGCCACATACCAACCACACGATTTGCCAACAACCCAAATGGGTTAATTCTCTTTGTATGCGATTCCGCAATAAAGCCGCCCCTATTGGCACCTTTACAAAAAGGTTGCATTGCCTTCACCAAAAGATATTGTGAGTAATTGGCTTTTTTCTTCAGTAAAAAATATCGATTCTTATTGGTTTTCTCTCTGCTTAAAATGGCTTTATACTCAGTCCAAGAATTATCTTTTAAGACATTGGCAAGGCCCTTTGATAATGGCTCAATGTATTTATACAAAGTATCATCCGGAATAGCATCCATGTCTAATCGCAAATCAAATTCAGGAATAGAAGACGATAAAAGACTGCCATCTTCTGAATAGATATTTCCTCGTTCAGGTTGTATGGTTTCTATTTTTGTATGTAAACTATCGGCTAGCGAATTCAATTCCTTTCCTTCTTTAAATTGAATGGTAACGCCTTTGTAAATAATACCCACGCCGAAAAGGCACATTCCTAAAAATGTGAGATATACCCTGAATCGTATTTCTTTATGGATTTTCATGCGGTACAGAATTAGCGGGTATGAAAATTTTAAATGGCGGCACTTTTGTTTTTTCTAAACCTAATGCAGAGGCTCCTTTTTCCAATTCACTCTCCTTCGTCAAAAACATAATTTGCGATTTTTCATCAATATATCTCCATCGATCTTCTTTCAATTGCACAGCAGTATCATTGATTTTGCGAATCGTATTTTCTGCTAGATGATTAATGGTTATATAAATAAGCCCAATAAATGAACAGTATAAAATGAAAGGAATATTTTTCACAATGCCCCGATTGCCAACGGTTTGCATCATTTGTTTCCAATCTGGAATATTGTTTAATATGGAGTTTGTGTGTTTGATAGTAGGGAGTAGTTAGTAGAAAGTAGAAAGTAGTTAGTATTGAGTAGTTGGTATTGAGTAATTAGTAGTTAGTAGTCGCCTTTGGAATTTGGGATTTGAATTTTGGAATTTTGCATTTTGAATTTAGATTTTGACCGCTACTCTAAGTTTTGCACTTCGTGATCTTGGGTTTTTATGTTGTTCTTCGGTACTTGGTAGTATTGGTTTTTTTGTTATGTTTTTTATTGTTTTCTTTTTAGATGGGAGCATCCAATCTATTTCCTCTGTTGCGAATGTTTCTTCCTTCATCCATTGTTTCACTATCCGATCTTCTAACGAATGGAAGGTAATAACACAAAGTCTTCCATTGGGTTGCAACACTTCTGTAATGGTTTGTAGAAATTCTTTTAAGGCATTCAGTTCATCATTGACTTCGATTCGGATTGCTTGAAATACCTGCGCCAAATACTTATTCGGATTACCGTAGATGCAAGCACTAATTGCTTGTTTGAATTCGTTAATCGTCTTTATTTTCATGGAAGCTCTACAATCCACAATGCGCTTGGCTAGTATAGTCGAATTGGTTACTTCCCCGTATTGCTCAAAGATCTTCTGTAGTTTTTGTTCAGAATAATTGTTCAATATATCCACCGCACTAATCGGATTTCTTTGATCCATACGCATGTCTAATGGCGCATCGTATCGAATAGAGAATCCTCTTTCTGCTGTATCAAATTGAAAAGAACTCACACCCAAATCTGCCAATACACCGTCCAGTTTTGAAAATTTATAAAAACGTACGAAACGACTTGCATATCGAAAATTCTCATTGATAAAAACGAGTCTTGCATCCTTAGGTGCATTCTGGATAGCATCCGCATCTTGATCAAATACGATGAGCTTTCCTTTTGGACCAAGCAAATCTAAAATTGCTTTGCTATGCCCACCGCCACCAAACGTAGCATCGAGATATACACCATCAGGTATAATCTGCAATTGTTCTATACAATCATGTAAAAGAACTGGTAAATGGTAAAATGTAGTTTCGTTCATTTGTTATCACCCAAGTAGAGGATTTAAATGATCGGTTCCCAAAATTTTACTTTTTAACTGCTTGACCCTATCTTGATCAATACCTTCTCTAAATTCGTCATATTCTGTCGCATCCCAGATGGCAATTTTATCCTTCATACCATGTATCATAATGTCTTTGGATATACTTGCTTTGGTGAGCATTCTTTTTGGAATCACTATTCTACCAGCACTATCCAATTCGATTGGTGTTGCACTCACTAGATAAGATTTCAATTCCTCACCTTCTTCATTAAAATCATTGATGCGATCAATAAAGGCTTCCACTCTTTTCCATTGAGATTGTGTATACAACGTAATGAATTTTTCTGGACCTTTACAAATCATGAATACCTCTTCACATTCTGAATCCGGCACTTGTTTTTTCAAACCCGCAGGAAGCATAATACGCCCCTTCGAGTCTAAAGTAACTTCGTATTCACCATATGTTTTTGTATTCGAGTTCAAATTCTACATTTAATGACACAAAGAAACACTTTTTCCCACAATCCATATGCATTTGCTAACCGCTTATTTATCCACAGTCTGGAAACGCTGAAAACAGTAGCCATAAATGGTTTGAGAAGAAAATAAAAAAAATAATATTGCGGATAGTGTGGATAAACTGTGTTTTAGTGAATTTCTGTCGTTAACAGATGTGTAAATCCAAATTTTTATGTTGCTTAAACGAGGATAAAATAGGTTTATCTCTTTCCTTCTATTTTTTAGCTAAAAAAAACCTTACAACTTAATACTATCCAGCATTTGCTACTACTCTTCCAACTACTTCTATTCATTCGGATAAAATGAACAAAATGGATGGCAAACTTATCATTTATTGCATCCTAAAAACAAGATAAGATGTGGATTGTATAAAAAATATAGCCTATTCGAAAAGGCTGTAAATTCATTTCTTTTCTTCTTGTTCTTTGCCTAAAAAGAAAGTTTATATTTGTCTTTTTAGACATGTCATTACCTTATTTTTTCGAACCTTTTTCCAATGCCCAAGAAATCATGTTGAGCGAAACAACGCAACATCATTTGGTGCATGTTTTGCGTATGAAAATAAAAGAGCAATTTTGGCTTACGAACGGCAAAGGCACACGTTGTTTGATGGAAATAAATAGCGTCGAAAAAAAATCCTGTGGTATTACTTTATTGGATGAGCAATTCATCAACAAAGCGAAAGGCGAATTATCCATAGCTATTTCCTTTACTAAAAATCCTTCTCGCATGGAATGGTTTTTGGAAAAAGCAACGGAAATCGGGATTGCCCATATCATTCCATTGATTACAAAACGAAGTGAAAAATTACATTGGAAACAAGATCGGTTTGATAAAATTATCATTTCCGCCATGCTTCAATCCCAACAAGTATATTTGCCTACATTGCACTCTCCTACAGGATTAGAAGAATTTTTAACACAAAAATTTCCAGCTCAATATATTGCCCATTGCGAAGAAAATACAGAGAAATTATTTCTGCAAGATGTGCTACAAATGGAGCAAAATTGCAGTATTCTCATCGGGCCAGAAGGCGATTTTACACCGTCAGAAATAGAACAATGTTTAGCGACATCTTATGTCCCTGTTTCGCTCGGTAAAACTAGACTGAGAACGGAAACCGCTGGAATGGTCGCCTGTACTTTGTTTAATCTACAATCGAATGCGAGTTAAATGATGACATTGTTCTCTCATTCGAATAATGCTTTATATTCGTCGTTTAATTTCAAATATGAAAAATAGATATTTTCTTTTTTTATTGATGCTTTGTTTAAGTTCTTTTGTCGGCTTTTCCCAAAAAATGAAACTCGGACTTTTGGTTTATGGTGGCGGAGGAGATTGGTACGCAAATCCTACCGCTTTAAAAAATCTAGCTCGTTTTTCGAATCAAAATTTAGGTACTCATTTTGAAGCATTGGAAGGGCAAGTAGAAGTTGGTAGTAGAGAATTATTCAATTATCCGATTGTGTTTGTAACTGGACATGGTAGAATAATGTTTAATGATGCTGAGGCACAAAACCTGCGTACTTACTTAATTGGCGGTGGATTTCTACATGTTGATGACAACTATGGTTTGGACAAATTTATTCGACCAGCCATGAAAAAAGCATTTCCCGAATTGGATTTTGTAGAGCTTCCTTTTTCCCATCCAGTCTATCATCAAAAATTTGATTTCGCGAACGGACTTCCAAAAATTCATGAACATGATGGAAAACCATCAAAAGGATATGGATTAATTTACCAAGGAAGACTCATTTGTTTTTATAGTTATGAAACAGATTTAAATGATGGTTGGGAAGATCCAGAAGTACATAAAGATTCGGATGAGAAAAGACAACTAGCTTTAAAGATGGGCGCTAACCTCATTCAATATGCTTTTTTAGGTATGTAATTGTTTCAAAGTATAAGAATGGTTTGTATTTAAATCCTACTTATATTTGAAAACTAAATCCTATCCACAATGAAAGTATTTTTATTCGTATTGATGGTGCCTATACTTTTTATCTCTTGTCAAAAGAAAAATGATAAAAAGGGAACAGCAAGTTCAGCCCCAGTAAGTATTTATTTTCAAAACAATATTGGCGGAGTGCCCATTGTAAAAAATCAGTACAATTATACCAATGCGGCTGGCAATTTATATACAGTTTCTTTATTAAAATATTATGTAACGAATGCGGTTTTGACCAAAGAGGACAATTCAGAAATCGTACTTAAAAATTATGATTTAATTGATGCTTTTGACCCAGCATTTTCAGCGATAGAAATAGCATCCTTGCCAAATGGCAATTATAAAAGTATGCGATTCTTTTTAGGCGTGGATGTGGATAGCAATCATACCTTATCGCATACTGGTGACTTGGATGCAATTAATGGCATGATCTGGAGTTGGAGTACCGGTTATATATTCTTCAAGCACGAAGGATCTTATATAAAAACGATGCAGGATACTGGTTCCTTGCAATATCATTTAGGAACAGATGCTGCATTGGCTACAATAAATATCCCAATTACATTACATGTAGAAGGCAATGCCAAGAAATTAAATATCTCCTTCGATTTGAATAAAATGTATTTGAATCCTGTCATCGATTTTAATGATAATGATGTTCACCAAAGTACGTTGCCATCTGATTCAAAATGGATAAGTGACATGAATACCAATTCCACATCTGCATTCTCTTTTGTCAGCGAAGAATAATTAATGGATAGTTCATTATGAGAATCTTCCTTTTCCGTATTTTCTGTTTCATTATATTACAAGGATTAACTTCCTCTCTTCATGCACAAGTTTTATTTAATATTGTAAATAGCCCTTTGGATACCATTGCCTGCGACAGCACATGTATCACTATTCAGGCGAATTTAGCGAAGCCATTACATACCAATCAGTATTCTTCTTTGAGCATTCCATTTGCACCTTTATCCATTCCCACTGGAACGAATTTATCATTGGGTGATGATATGTTTTCTGGAGCTGTTCCCATTGGTTTCCCATTTTGTTTTTACGAACAACAATACACACAACTTTATGCGAGTGCAAATGGTCATGTTACTTTCAATCCTAATTATAGCAATACGAGTTGCTCTTTCGATACAAAAAAACCAATGCCATTTTATAATGCTGCCTATCCAGACAATGCGATATTCTGCCCTTTCATGGATGGCAATACTGCTATTGGCGGAACTATCCAATATGCAACACAAGGTACTGCTCCTTTTCGAAAATTTGTAATTGAATATAACTCCATTCCATTCTTTGGACCAACTTGTAGTAGTGCTACATCCACGTTTCAGCTCATTCTATTTGAAACACTCAATAGCATGGAAGTGCATATCAGCAATAAATCTATTTGTGATGCCGATACGGCAAAATGGTTGAATTTTGCTACGCTTGGTATCCAAAGTACTGGTGGTAGTAATTTTCATATTGTGAATGGAAGAAATGCTACAATATGGACAGCAAGCAATGAAGGCTGGCGTATCAATCCCTCTGGAGCAAATGCATATAGTATAAAATGGTATAGTACTTTAACTGGATTACTGCCTCAATTTAATAATCAAGAATCTATTAATGTTTGTAATACTTTATATCCAAAAAAATATTTTGCAAAATATACCACAGAATGTCCGGCACAAGTGGTTTGGGATACCATCAACATTGTCAAGCTAACTCCAATTATTGATAGCGTTCATATTACGCCTACCTCTTGTAAAAATACTTTTGATGGCTCCTTAACAGTCTATGCCACTGGGTTTGCACCACCTGTTACTTATTCCATCGCTTATGGCCCTTACACAAGTAATAATGTTTTCACTAATTTAAGTTATGGTATCAAAGTGATTTCTATCAAGGACGCCAATGGATGCGTAAAAGATACTTTATTTAATATACCGTCTTTGTCCAATTTAACCGTTACAATCGATTCCATTAATTTACCAGATTGCCCACTTAATAATGGCGTATTACATGCAACTGCTTCAGGTGGTGTATTACCTTATACATACACTTGGGGCACTGGCACAGTTGGCCAAACCGACACTGGCATTGCACCTGGCGTCAATTATGTTATTGTTCAAGATGCAAATGGTTGCAGAGATAGTGTAGGCATCAATGTTGTTTTTGAACATTTACCATTTGTTACCGCTATAATTACAAAACCTATTTGTGGCGATTCTAGTGGAGGCATTAATATAACGGTAACAGATGGCACACCTGGCTATACATACAGTTGGAGCAATAGTGCAACATCTCAGGATTTATCTGGCATACCTGCAGGAAATTATAGTGTTACCGTAACCGACACAAATGGCTGCTATAAAGTAAAATATTTTTCCGTCTTAGATACCTTAACCGTCCATACTTTACGCGATTCTATCAAAACAATTTGTGGTAAAAACAATGGCAAATTATCTGTGATTCCAAGCAATAGTATTGCACCGTATACTTTTAGTTGGAGCAATGGATGTACAGCATATATCGACAGTAATTTAGCACCTGGAAGTTATATTTGTTTTACCACTGCGGCGAATGGTTGTGTAAAAAAAGATAGCTTTTATGTTGCACCTTCTGTGGCTATAAACCTCCAATTATTTCCAGCTAATGCACATTGCGATAGTATAAACGGTGCAATCAATTCGGTGGTTTCCAATACCACAGGTGCATTTACATATGCTTGGAGTACGGGATCCAATGCAAATTCAATTAGTGGCTTGGCACCAAATATATATTGGCTTATCATCACAGACAGCCTTGGTTGTAAAGCAAGCGATACCGTCTTATTGGGCGATGATGGCATTCCCTATTTGCAAATTGTCAATTATACAGCTCCGCTTTGTCATGGCGATTCAAATGGTTCTCTTACACTTACAGGATATAGTGGTGTTGCGCCTTACAAGTACTCATTGGATGGAATAACTTTCACAACGACAGCACAAATCAATACCATTTCTGGTGGCACGTATACCATTTATATTCGGGATGCCAACTCCTGTGTAACCGATACAACCATTACATTTACTGAACCATCTGCATTGGTCACAATTAGTATTACACCAGATACGCTTGCTTGTTTTGATAATAAAACCTCCTCCATTATAATACAAACGAGCGGTGGATTTTCGCCATACTTGTATAATATGAATAATCAAGGATGGCAAAGTTCTAATACTTTTAATGGGCTTGGCGCCGGCACTTATACCGTAGAAATTAAAGATTCAAATAATTGTTTGACAAATGAAATTGTAGATATTATAGGTCCTACAGAACCACTCAGTATTGATTTACAGAAAAGAGATGTGCCTTGCTTCGAAACAAATACGGGTTGGGTTCAAGGAAGTATTTCTGGTGGTTGGATACCATATTTTTTTCATTGGAATAATAGCAATACATCATTGATTTTAGACAGCATCATTGCCGGAAATTATCAACTCATTGTACATGATGAAAGAGGTTGTGCGATTACTAAATCCATTACAGTAGATCAACAAAATTGTTGCACCGCTTATTTACCAAATGCATTCACACCAAACGGTGATACAAAAAATGAAACGTATGGTGTAATCACTCTAAGTAATGTAGATAAGATGCATTTACAAATATTCAATCGTTGGGGAACCGTTGTTTTTAATGCCCATAATTTATCTGAAAGATGGGATGGTCGATATGGCAATGAAGAAGCACCTATTGGGACTTATTTTTATTTGCTTGAATACAAATGTCCTTGGTTAGATAAAAAAATTGTGCTGAAAGGGGATCTTACTTTGATAAGGTAGGGCGATGGAAATATCTTAATATTATTACTAAATTTCTATCCAAATAAACACGACATCAATTTCCTCTATTCGCCAAAATAAATTATCGAAATACTACTATTATTCAGCAACCACGCACATTCACTCTCCACCTAGCCTTCAATCTGCATTTGCAATTCTTCCAATTCTATTTTTAATTTCTCTTTGGTCGTTTGAAAATACGCATCCCAATCTGAAATTTCCATCATACTGTTGAACGCCTCACTTTGTTTACTAGTACTAATTTCTAAAGCGAGCGATTTGATTTGTTGCTGCAGTTTCGCAATAGAGGATTTTAATAATTCTTTCTCTGTAATGGATTCTGATGCCGATTTGAAATAATTGTATTTTTCAAGATCATCCAGTATAGTGCTTACTTTGTTTAAATCATTACGATCATAAGCTTGCTTTAAACTTACAAATATTTTCTGTGCTGCTTCCTTGAATTCATCACTCACCTTATCTGGATGACATAAGTTCGTTGCCTTTCTAAATTTCTTTTTGATTTCCGTTTTTTCCTGCTCGCTTAAGTCAAAAATTTCTTTCCTTTTTTCAGCTTCAAATTGCGTGCGATAATCACTTTCATCTTTGCTGGCATCCTCAAATTTTTCTTTATCCGACTTATATTTTATTCGACGTAGAGTCAACAAGTTCAATATAATTTCACCAAGCTCAAGTGTATGTCTGTGTTGGAATTCAAACATTTTCTTTTCCATTTCTATCCTTTCATGATCATAACTATTCAACTGATTTTCGAGCTCTTTTATTTCCAGTTTCAAGGCGGCAATTTCCGGATCTATCCAAAGTGTAAGCGCTTGATTTTCGGTGATAAAATCTTGCATTTTAAGGATAGCGTTTGCGTAAAATTTATTACGCAGATCTAGGATAATTTCGCTCAAAATTCTATTGGAAGTATAAACGCTCAATTTTTCTACTTCTTTCTGCAATTCATCTGTATCTTCTAACAAGATATAGTTCTTGATGATTTCTAAACGTTTGATGATTTTATGCCATGGGAAATCCATTTCTACCTTCACTTCATTTGGATAATACAAGGCTCTGATTTTATAAAATTCAGCAATATATTGTTCGGCTAAAGTTGTGTCATGATAAGCGATGTTAATATATTCTGTACTATCTTTTGTTGGATAACCCCAATTATAGGAGCCAGTAATAACGGTACTCTGATCAATGACACAAAATTTGATTTTATCAAATGATGTATCCCCTTTATCCATTTTATACACTTGTGCCTTTGCGGCAATAAGCTGTGCAAAATCAAGAGCCGATGGCGTCGAATTTTCATTGGTAGCGATAAGAATAGACACTGAACATCCACTTCTTGCTTTGTTCAATAATGCATTGATTAGAATTTTGTTTGCAAAACTAGATACGCCAATGAAGACTGATTTTTGTACCTCATTCAGTTCTTGCAAAATCCTTTCACCAATGTTTTCAAATACCGCTTCAGCTTGCATTTAGTTTGCCTTCAGTTTTTGAAAAAAATCTTCATCCATGCTCGCGCCAGCATCATCACCAATATGCTTCCTGGCAATACTTCGCAGATAATAAGGGTTGAGAAAATCAGGGTTGAGTTCGATTGCTTTTGTATAATCTTGAATGGCATCCGCAACTTCATTGATGACATAATGAATATAACCACGTAAACAATAATCATTTGCTTGGCTGTGGTCAAATTCCATTGCTTTGCTGATGTCTTGAATGGCTTCTGCATACGCCTTTTGCTTGAATAATGCTTTTGCTTTTGCAATATACACTTCATGACTTTCTGCGTATTGAATCGCCAAAGTATAATCGGCAATAGCCCCTTCGTAATCTTCCATCGCAAATTTAGATTTACCACTACCAAAATAATTTGCATATTCTGTAGGCTTATTTGCATTGCTCAATTCAAGCGATTTCGTAAAGTCGGCAATGGCACCCATATAATCTTTTTGCATCTGCCTTGCCTTGGCTCTGTCCCAATAATAATTGTAATTTGGATTAATATCGATTGCCCGATTATAATCTAGTATAGCTTCCGCATAATTGCCCATTTGCGCATGCGCATAACCTCTTCTGTAAAAGGCAAAATATTTTTGATTATCAATATCTAAAGCTTTGGTATATTCTTCAATTGCTGCTGTATATCCTTGTAATTTCTCGTTTACAATGCCGAGTGAAACATAGGCCTCTACATGCAATGGATCATAGGACAATGACTTTGAAAAATCATCTATAGCCCCTTTCGTGTCTATCAAATGCATTCTTCTTGCCTCTCCCCTAAAAAAGTAAGAATCCTTGTTGTTAGAACCCATATTAATGGCGATGGACAAATCATCTATAGCACCCTGATCATCTAGTATTCTTGTTTTGGCAATACCTCTAAACTCGTAAGACAAGGCATGCTTTGGTTTTATTTTTATCACATCGCTAAACAATGCAATGGATTCTTGATAATGCGATTCCTGTTTTGCCTCAAACTTGAAAATATTTTTATTTCTGTAGTCCTGCGTGCATTCAAAAAATACAAGGTAATTTTCTTTTGTCTCAGGCAAATTCTTACTGTTTAGGAGATAGAAAGCTTTGTTGAATTGCTCTTCTATATCACTAAATAAAATTTTATTGATGATAGAAATAGAATTACTGACCCTGACCAAGTCTGCAGAGCCAATATGCAACATAGAGCCTTTATTCTGTTCTGTATTCATCTTCCTGATTAAAATAAAATGGGTATTGTTTTTTTATGCTTGGTGCTAAAGATAAACATAAATAAAGTCTGGCAAAAATAAATTAGAAAAGTAATTAGTAGTTAGTATTTATAAAGTAAAAAGTAGAAATTAAAAAGTAGAAAGTGAAAAGTAATTAGCAGTCAGATTTGAAAATTTAGGGATTTAAAAATTTGAAGTTGGGGGATTTCGTATTTGGAATTTGGGATTTAAAAAATGATTCTGTCGAAGTCTGCCACAACGTAAGCTGGTTATGTAGCTACTAGTTTACTTTGTATTCTAAACTAAGAATATGAACATACTAGATTTCAGTACACTCTACACTGACAATGAAAGTTGTATAACCCATTTCCGAAAAGAA
>CANJRV010000030.1 GCA_947476825.1 Bacteroidota bacterium
ATCTTCTTTATCGTCTTCATCCGTGATTCAGAATAATGTTAGAATCACGGATAAGGAAGATTACACAGATTGCACAGATGTATACCGGACATTCCCTATCCTATTTTAAATTGCTATTATCCGTGGCATCTTCTTCATCCTCTTCATCTGTGATTCAGATTAATGTTAGAATCACGGATAAGGAAGATTACACGGATTGCATAGATGTATACCCGACATTCCCTGTCCTACTTTAAATTGCTATTATCTGTGACATCTTCTTTATCGTCTTCATCCGTGATTCAGAATATTGCATTATCCGTGACATCTTCATCATCCTCTTCATCCGTGATTCAGACAAATTCATTTCCATCTTCAAAGCTCCATTCCTTATCATAAACCAAGTTTGATTACATTTGCCTTTCTAAAAAAAATCTGCATTTTTAATATGGCAAAAATATCTATCAATATTGCAACGGGTACTATTCAAAAAGAAGAAATTATTGTTGGTATTGACCTTGGCACAACCAATAGTCTTGTAGCAATTATTCATCCCGGCACAAAATTGCCAATTGCCTTAACGGATGTGGACGGCACCACACTTGTGCCTTCTATTTTGCATTTTGGAGAAAATGAACAAATAACAGTTGGCAATACCGCTCGCCCATTTTTAGAAACAGATCCAAGCAATACTATTTATAGTGTTAAGCGTCTCATGGGAAGATCGTATAAAGATGTAAGTACGAATAATGCATTCTATTCTTATAAAATTATTGATGACGAATCAGCAAATGAGAAGCTGGTTAAAATACAAATTGGATCTACATTTTATAGTCCCACCGAATTGTCATCCTTGATATTAAAAGAACTAAAACATCGAGCTGAACATGTATTGAAAATGAATATTTCTAAATGCGTCATAACCGTTCCTGCTTATTTCAATGATACCCAAAGACAAGCTACACGTGATGCTGGAAAACTAGCAGGCTTGGAAGTATTGCGCATTATCAATGAACCTACTGCGGCTAGCCTTGCTTATGGCATTGGTGTGCGTAGTGATGACAGTAAGAATGTAGTTGTATATGATTTGGGTGGCGGCACATTTGATGTATCTATTTTAAAAATAACAGATGGCATTTTTGATGTTCTCAGCACGCATGGCGATACGTATTTAGGTGGTGACGATTTTGATCATTGCATCTTACAACATTTCATGGATCAATTGGGTTTACTTGCAGAAGATTTAAAATTACACACTGCCATGGCGCAGTCGATTCGCTTACTTGCTGAGGAAGCAAAAAAACAACTTACAACACAAGATATTTTTGAAACTGTATTCGAAGATAAATCCATTTCTATTTCTAAAATAGAATTTGAAAAATTAATAGAACCTTTTGTACAAAAAACGATACAAGCATGTGCCCAAGCATTGCAAGATAGTGGTTTGCAAAAAAACGAAATCGATGTAGTGCTGATGGTTGGCGGTTCTACACGTGTGCCTTTGGTAAAACAGAGTGTGAAAACTTTTTTCGAAAAGGAAATAAATGACTCACTCAATCCTGATGAAGTCGTTGCCTTAGGTGCTGCCATACAAGCAGATATTTTAGCAGGAAATACAAGTGATGTTTTATTGTTAGATGTAACCCCATTAAGCTTAGGCATTGAAACGATGGGCGGATTAATGGATGTTTTGATACCACGAAATACCAAAATTCCGAGTAAAGCCGGAAGGCAATACACTACCCAAAAAGATGGACAATCTGGAATACAAATTGCTGTCTATCAAGGTGAAAGGGATTTAGTAAAGGACAATCGCAAGTTAGCTGCGTTTACACTGAGTGGTATACCGTCAATGCCAGCAGGTTTACCAAAGGTTGATATTCAATTCATCTTGAATGCTGATGGTATTTTGCAAGTGAAGGCAACCGAATTGCGAAGTGGTGTAGCACAAACGATAGACATTCAACCACAATATGGCCTAACCGATGAAGAGGTTGAAGCAAGATTATTGGCATCCTTAACGCATGCCAAAGAAGATATCCAAATCAGAGCATTGGTGGAAGCTGTTACGGAAGCGGAACAAATGATACAACTAACACAGAATTTTTTACATAAACACCAAGAACATATTTCTATAGAAGAACAATATGCAACGCAAGAAGGTATTATAGCATTAGAATTAGCCATCACAGAAAAGGATAAAAATAAAATCATGTTGGCAACAGAACAACTAAATCAAATTACATCCCCTTACGCTGAAAGAGTTATGGATATTGCTGTTGCAAGTGCCTTGAAAGGTAACACTGTTTAAATCCCAAATATAAAAATCCTAAATTCGAAATTCCAAACACTGCAGTCCATTTTCAAATATTCAAATCGTAACATCTTCTAATTGTTCCTTCCATTTTCAAATTTTCAAATTCATAAATTTTCAATTTAAATAATGTCATTTAAAATCTATACAAAAACAGGCGACAAGGGTACAACAGCATTAATTGGTGGTACGCGTATTCCTAAAAACCATATTCGCATTGAAGCTTATGGTACGATTGATGAACTCAATTCATGGTTAGGAACTATCAATGATCAAATTACACAAGTAGATATTCAACAAGTTTTGAAAGAAATTCAAGACCGTTTATTTACAATTGGTTCGTCCCTTGCCTGCGACCCGAACAAGGACACAAAAATGCATATTCCGGATTTGTTAGAAACAGATGTTATATTGCTAGAAAATGAAATTGATCGTATGGAAGTGGGCTTGCCTATACTCAAAAACTTTGTACTTCCTGGCGGTAATTTGGCTGCCTCTAATACACACATCGCCCGTTGTGTATGCCGCCGAGCAGAACGTATTTGCGTAAGCATGCAACAAGAAAACGAATTTGTAGACGAAATGGTCATCATTTACCTCAATCGACTTTCTGATTATTTATTCATGCTGTCTCGTTATATATTGCATCAAAATAATGGCATTGAAACCATTTGGAACCCACGACTAAAAAAAGACCAATAACAATTTTCGAAGCAAATGAAGAATCCGCAATTATACATGGAACGGTGCTTGCAATTAGCACAATTAGGGCTTGGTTATGTTTCGCCCAATCCTATTGTTGGTGCGGTATTGGTGCATGATTATCGCATTATCGGTGAGGGCTATCATCAAAAATTGGGCGGCGCGCATGCAGAAGTTAATTGTATAAATTCTGTATCCTCTGAAGATAAAGCACTTATTCCTTCTTCTACTTTATTTGTATCCTTAGAGCCTTGTTCTCATTTTGGAAAAACCCCACCTTGCACCGATTATATTTTGATGCATGGTATTCGTCAAGTCGTAATTGCATGTAGTGACAGTTCTGCTAAAGTAAATGGTAAAGGCATACAAATTTTACGCGATGCCGGTGTTGAAGTGATAGAGCATGTTCTAGAAGAAGAAGCTCAATGGCTCAATCGCCGTTTCTTTACCAATTGTGCATTACAGCGACCACATATTGTCATTAAATGGGCAGAGACTGCAGATGGTTTTATTGGAAGTCGATTGCAGCGAACTAAAATTTCGTCCATTCATACTGACCCAATGGTGCATCAATGGCGAAGCCAAGAAGACGCCATTTGGGTAGGCTATCAAACAGCTTTAGCGGATAATCCACGTTTGAATGTGCGATTTGCCATTGGTAAAAATCCAATAAGAATTGTTTTTGATAGGGATTGCACTCTCCCACCGAGTCTGCATCTTTTTGATCAAACCCAAGACACAATCGTTTTCAACACGATTAAATCAACGTCCAAACCCAATCTCACTTATTTAAAAATAGATCCAGAAAATTATGTGCAACAAATCATAGACAACTTAGAATCGTTTGACATCTCTTCTATTTTAGTAGAAGGCGGTACGCAATTAATTACTAAACTCTTTGATATGAATGCTTGGGATGAAGCAAGAATCATACATTCACCCATGACTTTAGATCAAGGTATTCAAGCTCCACAATTGCCTTCACAACATCAAATGATTGAAGCCTATACTTCTTCGCCTGATCGTGTTTCCATCTATAAAAATTTGGATAAATAATTATGTTTTATCTTTTGCTTTCTATTTTACTGAATACTTATATTGGTATCGCCTTTGTTTATTTTAAAAAATATAAGGTTGATATATTTCAAGCCATTGTATTTAATTATAGCGCTTGTGTCATTACTGGAAGTCTGGTTATTAGTCAATTTCCTATCAATAGTGTTACCATACATGGAGCGTGGTTTCCATGGGCAATTGCAATGGGAGCGCTTTTTATTTCGCTGTTTAATATTATTGCTATTTCTTCTGTAAAAGTTGGCGTTACCATTACCCAAACTTCTAATAAACTCTCGCTTGCCATTCCTGTTCTTTTTGCATGGCTCTATTATCATGAGCAAATTTCTTTTTTGAAATTAATCGGTATCCTTTTCGCCATTCTTTCTGTGTTATTCATTACGTCTAAAAAAAATGTTCCAACAAGTGGAAATAATTTACCTACAAAAAATGCTACATTCTCTTGGGAAATTCTGTTACCCATCACGCTATTTATTGGTAGTGGCATCCTTGATACAATGACTAAATATGTTCAATGCACTTTTTTAGTAACTGATAAAATATCCAATGACTATTTGATTTCTGGTTTTTTTGTAGCAGCTTTCATAGGAAGTCTGCTTCTCGCCTATTTCTATTTAACGAAGAAAAAAACATTTCATATTCGGCATCTCATAGCTGGAATCTTACTCGGCATTCCAAATTACTTTTCAATTTATTATTTAATAAAAGCCTTAAAAAGCCCTGGGTTATCAAGTTCGGCTACCATTCCAATCAATAATATTGCAGTTTTATTCGTGGTTAGTTTATTTGGTATTTTTATTTTCAGGGAAAAATTGAGCACTCGAAATTACTGGGGATTAGTGCTTAGCTTAATTGCCATCACATTAATTTTCTTTGGCGACAAACTATAATATGCAAAGGCAAGAAACGTATAAAACACTTGAAGTCAAAACATCTTCGGAATTTAAGGATAGAGGTAGCCGATTTTTAGGCTTTGCAATTCCGATTCAAAATGTAGAGGATGTAAAAAAAGAATTGAAAGTCTTACGTGAATTACATCCAAAGGCGGTCCATCATTGTTATGCTTATCGAATTGGCTTCGACCAAAATCAATTCAGAGTGAACGACGATGGTGAACCAAGTGGATCAGCCGCACGTCCCATACTTGGTCAAATAGATCGATTCGGATTGACAAATACGCTTATTGTAGTAGTTCGTTATTTTGGCGGAACCTTATTGGGTGTGCCTGGTTTAATCAATGCCTATAAGACTTCTGCCGCAGATGCCATCCTTTCCAATCAAATTTTGGAAAAAAATATCGAAAATAAGTACAGTATTTCTTTTGATTACACCTTAATGAATGAAGTTATGCGAATATTAAAAAAGCAGGAATGTACTGTTCATGAACACAAAATGCTCCTTTTTTGCAAAGTGATTGTTGGAATTCCAGTCAAAAATGAAGCCCAAACCAAACTACAATTGATGGAAATTCAAGGAGTAACCATTGAACAATAAGGCACAAACGCTATCAATATCAATACTTTCGGCGATTTTATTATATAAATATTTTCCATAGTTATGTAAATCTAGTACCATCTTATTTTGTATGTTTAACAAGAATGAAACATCATAATTTCATTTTCCAAAGTTTCTGGACCTATATTTGCCCGAACCAAAAATCTGACATCAAATGACTGTACTAAAGAAGCTTGGACTTACGCTGCTTACAACCCTACTGTTACAAGGCTTTGCTATTGCACAACATAGCAAGAGCCATCGTTATGCATCGTCTACTGCAAAACATCAAAAGGCAAATACCAATACAACGGACGAAAATTCTAATGCAAAATCTACAAAAAAAACAATCGCTGAAATTACGACTTCTGAGTCTGAGAATAAAAGTTTAAAAACACCAGTTCTTCTTAATGCTACGAATGTTGAAAATACAACACCTTCAACAACTACCGCAACGCCTCCGGTTATGGTTTCTAAAGTGACCACTAGCAATCCGAATTCTAATTTTAAAACTACTGTTACTACTTTTATTGTAAAACCAGCTACAGCAAGTGTTAGCGGCACTAATGATGATTTATTAGCTAGTAGAAAAATTGCAGCTTCGGAAACAAAAAAAGAATCCTCCTTTGCAACAGGCATGATGGATTGGCTACAAGATAAATATTCTAATTTGTTGGAAGTACTACCAAATCAAATATCTAACGTAATGCTTTATCGTTTTATCGATGATTGGTATGGTACAAAATATCGTATGGGCGGAACTACTAAAAAAGGTGTTGATTGTAGTTCATTTGTTCAACAATTATATCAATATGTTTTCGGAATGAATATTTTACGTACAGCATGTATGCAATTTGGTTCAGCTAAATATATCAACAATATCTGCGATTTAAAAGAAGGTGATTTAGTCTTCTTTCACATTGGTACTTCCCGAATTTCGCATGTTGGTGTTTACTTAAGAAATAATTTCTTTGTGCATTCTGCGTCAAGTAAGGGTGTATCTATTGCTAATCTTAACGATGCCTATTGGGCTAAGTATTTTGCTGGTGGTGGTCGAATTGTAAACTAATACTATTTACATTTTTAATAAAGAGAACGATTTAGGTCGTTCTTTTTTTTTGTTTGTGGAGCCATTCGAATTAATTGATTGGTTTGTGGTAGTGTGCAACGCACTCTAATAAAGATATTTAACTATTCTTTTTACCTCAAAATTCCAACCCACTAACTACTAACTACTTCTAACATGAAACAAGCACAAATATCCAGATGTCTTCTACTTATCTTTTGTTTATTGAATAGCACAAAAACATTTTCTCAAAAAAGTTTATCTATTGATTTCAATACGAATATTGGTAATATCAAAAAACTAACAAGTGTAAATAATGGACCGTTGAGTGTTGTAAGTGGTACATCCGAACTTTGTTATAAACAAATTGGTATTGAAATGATCAGAACGCATGATTTTCACGGTCCTTGTGATTATTATGGCTACGCTAAATTTTATAATCCTTTTGATTCCACTTTCAATTATTCTTTTCAAACAAGTGTGGATACCAATTACAATTGGGCTTCTACAGATTTGAAATTAGCGCAAATTACTACGCCCGGTTTTAAGCCTTTTTTTAGGCTGGGGATTAGTGCGCCTGGTGCTGGTAATCCTGCACTTACTCCGCCGCCAAAGGACGCCGACAATATCAATTTTCACACTTTTGCTGGGATCTGTAAAAGAACAGCCATGCATTACACAAACTCGTGGGATAGCGGGTTTACCTATACTATACCCTATTGGGAAGTTTGGAATGAACCAAACAATTTAGGATTCTGGACGGGGACAGTGTAAGATTATTATTTGATGTATAAACAAGTTGCGGATTCTATGAAGGCATTCAATCCAAATATAAAAATAGGTTGTCCAGGTGCAGCAAAAAATGCATTCTATGGTGGAGGGAATTATATCTCCTTGAATCAAAGTTATATCTCCAATTTTTTTCAATATTGTCAAACGAATGCAGTTCCATTAGATTTTTATTCCTTCCATACGTATGATAGAAAAAATCCTTATCACATTAAACAACTCGCAGATACAATTTCTTACTTCCTCAATCAATATGGATTTAATAATACAGAATTAATAGTGTCGGAAACTAATGTCAATACTGGCGGATTTGTAAATACAGGAAAGTGATGTGCACATTTGGCATCTACCCTTATTTCGGCATCCGATTCAAGAATTTCGAAAATACTTTGGTATAGAGGTGTTGACCTTCAACCACTTTGTAATTCAGACATTGGCGCGGTCGCAAGTCTACAATTGCAAGGATATGCGTATCAATTTTTTAATGAATTATATGATTCTACATCCACTAGATTAGCAACTTCTGGAAATGAATTTGTATTGAATAATATCAATGATTCCTTGAATAACTTGATGCTTATTGCTGGTAAAAATGGATCAAATGATGCTGTAAAATTATGGTTGCAAATTATGAATCTTCTTATCAAACCATCGACATAAATATCTCTAATTTGCCTTGGTCAATTACAGATCAAATCAAAGTAAATATTGAAAATGTAACAGACAGTGGTCTCGTAATTTATTCATCTGATACAACGGGATCAACGGCAATGACTGTCCATTTAACTGGTGTGGTAGATGCTTCTACGTATTTGATTACATTAAGGAAAAAAAGTGCTCTTCCTATTTCCAATTCCATTCCTGGCATTCAATTTACAGTGTCTCCTAACCCTTCTAATTCTATATTTAATATTCAAACAGACCTTGCTAATTATAAAATAGCCTTGTCCAATATGCAAGGTCAACAAATCTTCTCTGAAAATAATTGCAAACAATTTGATGTTTCATCTTACGCATCAGGCATTTATTTTTTAACACTCACAACCTCTACAGGTCGCGTGTATACTCAAAAAATTGTTGTTGATTCAGAATAGTATTTACTGCGATTGGCGATGCCACCTCTCTAGGAGATATCACCCATTCTGGGCTACACTACTAACGACTCAATACATGCGCCGTACGACTTATGCCTTACGACCTAAGCCTTACGACTAAAAAATTTCTCTAGCCATCTCCAAGGCTTCTTGTAATGCCGTTTGATTCAAATTAAAATCTATTCCCTTGGATTCAAAATAGGCGAGTAATTGTTCTGTTGCAATATTACCCACCAATTCATTTTGAGCCATTGGGCAACCGCCTATTCCATTCATGGCACTATCAAATCGAAAGCAATTATTTTGGAATGCCGCTTCTATTTTTTCTATAGCAGTTTCTTTGGTTGAATGAAAATGTGCACCGAATTCAACAGTAGGAAATTGTTTGACTAAGTTGGAAAAAATAGTTTGAATATTGTCTGCGTTGGAAACGCCAACTGTATCCGACATAGAAAATATATTGATACCAAGTTGTTGTAATTTCTTCACCCATTCTATTGCGATATCACTTGTATAGGCATCTCCATAAGGATTTCCGAAGCCCATGGAAATATAAATCACCAATTCCTTTTTATGTTGAAAACACAATTGTTGCATAGCTTCAACCGATTTTAAGGATTCTGCAATCGAAGAATTTGTGTTCAATTGTTGAAAGGTTTCTGAGATAGAAAATGGAAATCCAATATAGGTTATTTCATCAAATGATACAGCCTCTTCTGCTCCCCTATTATTTGCAACGATGGCTAATAATTTTGTATTCGTCATTTTTATTTTCTGCAACACATCCTTAGTATCTGCGAGTTGTGGTATCGCTTTTGGTGAAACAAAAGATCCAAAATCCAAGGTGTCAAAACCTACTTCCAATAATTTATTGATATACTTTATTTTTGTTTCTGTTGGAATAAATGTTTTCCAGCCTTGCATGGCATCTCTCGGACATTCAATTAATTTTATCTTTTGCATTTGGCAAATTTAGGGAATTGACCTTATTTATTCACGACCAAAATTGGAATATGCACGATATGTCTTACCTTTTCAATGGTTTGACCATAAACTAAATCTAATACACCACGATGCCCATGAGCTCCGAGTATCAAGAGTTCCGCATTTGTTTCTTTACATATTCTTGCAATTTCAGAAGTCCTATTGCGATAACCTAAATGAGCAGTTGCCATTTTGCCTATATCCTTAAATTGTTGCACATAATTGTCTAATCGTTCTGTGTCTTGTATTGTTTCTATATCGGCCGTTTGCTTACCCCAAATTTTTGCACCAGCACTTTCTACTACATGAATAATTACAAATCTAGATTTCGGGGATGCTTGACGAAATGCGTTTGCAATAATGATACGATCCATTTCACTGAAATCTAATGCCAAGGCTATGCAAGCGTAGTCGCCAATTGTATCGATCAACAAAGGAAGCGGGGCTTGGTGAATATGCTCTGATTTTAATTCAATTTTTTTACCGAATAAGGGATACAAAATGGTAAATAGAAGCAAGACGGTAAATAACAGTAACCCGACTACAATCAATAATTTAATCCAAAAATGCTCTGTAGCATAAAATAATTCATAGGCTTTTGTACTCACCATTTTTATATTCAAATAAAGAATATCAGCCGTAATGAGCAATGAAATAATCAGTAGCCACGGCTTAATGGTAAAGTTTTTCATCATTCGTTTATTCGTCACCGAAAAGATTAATGGAATGATGGCAAAAGCCAATTGGATACTCAATATGACCTGACTAAAAATAAGCAAGTCCGTCATTTTATCTTCACCAGCTATCAGTATGGTAATGAATGCTGGAATCACAGCCAATGAGCGCGTCATAATTCGTCGTAACCAAGGATTGATGCGTAATTGCAAATAACCTTCCATGATGATTTGTCCTGCCAATGTACCAGTAACTGTGCTGCTTTGTCCAGCAGCAATTAATGCAACGGCAAATAAGATGGGTGCCCATGAATTGCCCACCAATGGCGATAATAATTGATGCGCATTTTCAATGCTATTTACACCAAGCATACCATGTTTAAAAAACACTGCCCCTGCTAAAATTAAAATGGCAGCATTCACAAATAGTGCTAGGTTTAATGCTATAGTACTATCTATAAAATTCCATTTGATGGCTACTCTTTTTGAGGCGTCGTCGTCTCCTATCTTTCGCGTTTGAACTAGTGCCGAATGCAAGTATAAATTATGCGGCATTACGGTTGCACCTATTATGCCGATTGTAATATATAAGGCGTAGTCGTCAGGTAAAGTAGGTTTGATACCACTTAAAATTTCGGTGATAGATGGCTTCACAAAAGCAAGTTCGATGGCGAAGGAAACGAAAATAATGGCAATCAAACTGATGATGAAAGCTTCCATTTTTCGGATACCTAATTTTTGTAAATACAATAATAAAAAGGTGTCGAAGATGGTGATGGTGACACACCAAATAAGTGGTAAGCCAAATAATAAATGTAAACCGATTGCCATCCCAATTACTTCGGCAAGGTCGCAAGCTGCAATGGCTACTTCAGCTAATAGGTATAGACAAAAATTAATGACTGGCGGATAAGTCTCCCGATTTACCTGTGCTAAATCTTTTCGATATACAATACCTAGGCGTGCACTTAGTGATTGTAAAACGATTGCCATGATATTACTCATCACCAATACCCAAATCAATGCATAACCATACCTACTGCCACCTTCAATGTCTGTTGCCCAATTGCCTGGATCCATATATCCAACCGATACAAGATATGCAGGGCCAAAGAAAGCGAATATTTTTTTCCAAATATTTTTCTTCCCAATTGGATCTACACTCTCATGTACTTCTTCTAAACTTTTTGTTTGATGATGTAAATTACCCATACGTATTAAAGTTAGATAAGTCTAACTTTTGCAAATGTATTATACAGAATTTAAAAATGGCTGTTTTTTTTTAGTAGTTAGAAGTTGGGATTTACTTAGTATTTGGATAAACAAACAGCATTCCTTACGTTTACATGTAATGGTAAGCATACTCCAAATGCGGCATTACCTGTAAATATGCTTTCCTTTACGGGAAAGAATAATATCACTGAAAACATCATAAACTGGACTACTACCTTCGAGCAAAATAGTGATTACTTTGAAGTTGAACATAGCAATAATGGAATAGAATACACTAGTGTAGGAAAAGTAAATACGAAAAGGGAAAATGACAATTCTGCTTCCAATATCAATTATGAATGTATTGATTCTAAACCCTATACGGGTCACAATTACTATCGCTTAAAACAAGTGGATCTTGATGGTCGTATGAATATAGAAAGTCAAGTGATTGATGTCTTTAGAGAAAATGATAAAAGTACTATACATGCTTATCCGATTCCCACAAATCGTATCCTTCATGTAGAATGCGCCCTAGAATACGAAGGAGCTACTAATCTAATACTTACAGATTTATCCGGAAAATTGGTGAAAGAGCTACAAACCCTTTGTACAAAAGGTTTCAACGTTATGGACATAGATTTGAAAGATTTTAAAAAAGGCGTTTACGTCTTGCAAATAATGCAACGTCATGCATTAATTTCCACACAAAAAATAGAGAAAAACTAATTGAATCTATTTCCTATAAACTCATCTGAATATTCCTTCTTCTATTCATTTACATTCTATATTTGATACACAATATGCGAATTAAAATTTGACCTGCATCACGAATAAACCAATCTGAACACATTGCTATTCGACGGCCTTAGGACTTCTAAATTTATTGCCTACTCCACCCTATTATTTGCTTGAAATCAACTCAACTCAATTGTAAATATGTGAATGATGCAACTTTTATTATTTATAGTGTAACAACTACACTTGCAAAGCTTTCCAACTTTGTGACCTAAAATAAAAGATAAATAAAAGATAAATAAAAGATGAGAACAATAAAGAACAAATGGCGAACATGCTTGTGTATGAGTACATTTTTATTAACGTGTATTTTCAATGCAAATGCCCAATATAGAGATACCTGTAGATCTATTGAATTTGGATTACGATTCATGCAAACCATAACGTCAATGGATATGCAAACCTCTCATGGCGAAACCGTGAAAGGCAATGCTGTGCTTGGTTTTGGAGTAGGTCCTATGATAGGATTTAATTTTTCTAATCATGTGGGTATACAAGGAGAACTATTATATAGTTCCATTTCTGAAAAATCGTATGATGTAAATGTGAAGCGAAAAGTAAACTTACGTTATGTAAATATTCCACTTTTGCTTTCACTCAATACAAATAAATCCAAAGCAATAAATTTGAATGTAGTTGCTGGGCCACAACTTGGTTTACTCGTTGGTAGCAGTATTACTTTATCTGGATCTAACGATGTAAATAATAAGCAGCCTATTTTAGCCGTGAATAAAAACGATTTTGGACTTGCGTATGGTGCTGGGATTGATTTTGAGCTGAATCCATCTTATACCACCCATTTGGGTATCGGATATCGTGGCGTTTTGGGATTACGAGATATGAGTGATGATAGTAAAACCATTACAACGGACGCTTATTATATACTTCAACAAAACCGAATCAATACCAATTCCATGTATATCTGTTTATCGATTTTGTTCTGATTAATATTTCTACTCTTTTTTAACAAAACTACCATGAATGAACAAGCCCATCTTAAACAATGGGCTTTGTTTATTTAATGTGCTTCACTAATTCATCTAGAAGTGTGAATCATGTAACTAATTCTAATGATTGTGTCACGCTTTACTTTCAACATACCCCCACCTTTGTACTGTAATAATTCGATTACGAGATAAACAAAATAAAAATGAGTAAAACAGAAGTAAAAGAAAGTTGGACAGAGCAAAAGGAAAAACTCAAACAACAATTTGCCACTTTAATTCATAACGATATTCTATTTGAAGATGGCAAGAAGGAGGAGATTTTAGAAAAGCTTCAAATCAAACTTGGTAAGACAAAGGAAGAGTTGAACAATATAATTGCAACACTTTAATTATTTTAAACAATAACAAATCACGAAGCAAAATTGTACACAATTAATAAAATAAATTAAACAAAAAAAACACTATGAAACAACTATTTAAAATAAGTAATTCTATTCTCACTGTGGTCGTTTTCATTGCGGCGGTGACATTTTCGGCTTGCGATTCACCTGCTGAAAAAGTAGATGATGCAAAGGAAAACGTGACCCAGGCAAAAGAAAACCTATCACAAGCTCAGCATGATTACCAAACGGAAGTAGCCAACTTCAAAAATGAAACCAATCAAAAAATCATAGACAATGATAAAATGATTGCAGATATTAAAATAAAAATAGCAAATGTTAAAATGGACACCAGAGCGACGTGCGAAAAGCAAATTGTATCGTTAGAGCAAAAGAATGTAGACATCAAAAAAAGATTAGATGAATATAAGGAGGATGATTTAGAAAAATGGCAATCTTTCAAAACAGAATTCAATCATGATATAGATGAACTTGGAATGGCCCTGCACGATTTTACAGTGGACAATAAAAAGTAAATTTTTCGGATTAGAAATTTAGTATTGACTTGTCATCCGAGTAACAAATCCTATAAAATATCCGTTGGAACGTATTTGGTATCCTTCGAAGATATCAGTGAATACGAATTGAAAGTGCTGCAAAAATTTTATAAGCATCTTGCAGAATTGACAGTAAATGAATTGACCGTAGAAGAAACTCATTCCTTGAATATAGCAAATGCAAATCATCAACAAAAAAGAAATTCTTTAAAAATTAAACAAAAAAAATAAAAACCATGGGAAACTTACTTTACATCTTCGCAATACTACTTGTCATTTGTTGGATCATCGGATTCTTTTCATACGGTGCCGGCGGGTTAATACATATTCTTCTTGTCATTGCAATTATAGCTGTGCTCTTAAGAGTTATTTCCGGAGATCGAGTCATTAAATAATAACTTAAAAACTAAAAAAAAACAATTATGAAAAAAATCTATTTAGGAGCCATGCTTCTTTTTATTACCGCAGTTTCTTCAGCACAAGCTTCTTTACAAAGTGGAAACAATCAATTGAATGTAGGTGTTGGACTTACCAACTGGGGTGTACCTATTTATTTCGGCTTTGACTTTGGTCTAAGCAGAGATATAAGTTTAGGCCTTGAACTCTCCTATCGTTCGTACAATGAAAACTATCATGAAGTACATTACAACCACAACATCATTGGGTTTTCAGGAAATGCAAATTATCATTTCAATCGAGTGTTAAGTATTCCAAATAGGTTCGATTTATATGCTGGCTTGAATCTTGGTTTTTATGTCTGGAATTCGCCGAATAATTATACTGGCAATAATAGTTCTGGACTTAATTTGGGTGCTCAGGTTGGTGGTCGTTATTTCATCACTTCCAAGGTAGGTCTTAATTTAGAATTTGGTGGAGGGAATGCGTTCTCAGGTGGAAAATTTGGATTAACTTTTAAACTATAAAACAAAATTAAATAACATGAGTTCAGGAAAATTATTTTTAGGCATATTGGCTGGAATAGCCACAGGAGCAACATTAGGTATTCTATTTGCACCAGAGAAAGGTTCTGCAACCCGTAAAAAAATTATGGACAAAGGAGAAGATTTTGTTGAAGAATGTAAAACCAAAATGGAAGATTTGGTAACTCAATTGACCGATACATTTGAAAAAGTAAAAGAAGAAGCAGACGAACTTGTTGCAAAAACAAAAGAGAAATGTGACGAAATAAAAAAGGAAGTTGATCAGGCGATTGCTTAATTTTTTTCGAGACGAACTAATTACCACCTACAATTTATTATCCTATTGATCATGAATGATATTGAAACATCTATAGAATTACTTTTTCAACGAGTAGAAGAATACAGCAAAACAAGTTTGAAGTTGTTGCACTTAAAAGCAATAGAAAAATCAGCTGATGTATTGTCTTCTCTGCTCACAAAGCTAATTACAATCATTGTCGCAGTCATGGCTATTTTATTTATTCATATAGGTATGGCATTGTGGATAGGGAGCTTGTTGCATCATGTCGCTTACGGTTTTTTAATTGTCGGTGGGTTTTACACCTTGGTAGCCATAGCACTGCAATTTCTTAAAAATTGTTGGATAAAAAGCCCACTCCATAATTCCATTATTACTCATATGACGAAACAAGATATGGTATGAAGCAGATAATAGCAAAGGATAAGTTGAAGGATTCCATTTTATTGCTTGAGAAAAAGCAATCGGATGAATTGATTTTATTGAAAGAACAATTTAATAGCACATGCCAAAGTTTGAATCCTATTCATATTCTTAAAGGCGCTGTTCAAGATATTACCATTTCACAATCTGTAAAGGATAGTCTTATCAATACCGCTGCAGGCATTACTGTTGGTTATATTTCTAAAAGAATATTTCAAGGAGCTTCCACAAATCCATTTAAAAAAATAGCTGGTAGCGTATTAATGTTTGGCGTTACGAAGATAATTGAGACACATCCGAATGAAGTCAAAAACATCGCCAAGGGAATTATATCTGTTCTACATTATCTCAAACCAAAGCATATAAAATAGAGTAAGCAAAATGCTATTCTAAGTTTCAGCATCTATATTTACTGAAAGTAGGTAGAATTTAAGTTCTCTATATATTGGGTAAGTGATTAGCGATACAAATAATTACTTTACTACTTCAACAATTGGTTCACCAATACAGGCATTTGGCATTTGTACATGCAATAAAGTAGCAAGGGTTGCAGCAATATCTGTCATATGCGTCATTCTCTTTGTAACTCCCTTTTGTATTCCACAGCCATACCAAATCAATGGAATATGCGTGTCATAAGGGTTCCAAGTACCATGTGTGGTTCCTGTTTTTGCATATGCGTCTAACCATGCTGGATTTAATAGCAATAATATATCACCACTTCTTCGAGATACATAGCCATTGATTGCCATTTCTTTTATTTGCGTTGGCAATACAGATTGTTGAATGTTTTGCATGTCTACTGCAAATTGAATTTCTTCATGAGGTGTTAATTGCTTTAAGATTGTATTAATTACATCTTGTCGTTTTGCTTTTACACTGTCAAGAGACAAGTCATTTAAAAATATAAAATTTTCACCAACAGAACGAACAAGTGTATTAGAATGATACACATTTTGCAAAATGCTATTGAGTTCAGTTTTTAGATTTGTACCAAAGAAAAAACCTGCCGGTATTTTATGGTCTAACAAAAATTGTGGATTATGTGCAACGCCATGATCGGCTGTTAAAAAGATAGTGTAATTACCTTCACCAATTTTATCATCCAAATTATTTAAAAAAGCCGCCAATTCTAGATCTAGTCGAATATACGTATCTTCAATTTCAATAGAGTTAGGGCCAAATTGATGTCCTACATAATCGGGTGAAGACAAACTCATACACAAGAAATCGGTAGTACTACCCTGCCCCATTTCTTCTTTCGAAATGGTTTCATTCGCAAAATCAAAAAGAATAGAATTTCCATACGGCGTTCTTTTGATGTCAATAGTTTTTAAGGACGAAGTTTTATGCGGAAAAGAAGTGTTAGTTTCTCCTGTAAATTTGCCTTCATACACATTATTATCTAGTGTGCTTTCTGTATAGGTTTTTATATCGTTGAGTACATTCCAATCCTTATTCATGTAAATTTTTGCAAGTCCTTTTTGGTTAAAGGTATTCACCCAATCAGGTAAGGTATTCATATAATAGCTACTACTCATAAATACGCCGTTACTATCATCCATCCAATATGCTGCATTCGCCGAATGGCCACCTGGTAGAATGGACGCTCTGTCTTTCAAAGAAATAGCAATGACTTTAGATTGAAAGTTGGAAGCCAAACGAAGTTCATCTGTAATAGTAGTTGCCCAAAGGTTTCTTGGACTCATTTTACCTGCTCTGTCTGTTCCACCAACGGTTTGAACTGTAGAGTCAGCGGTGCAATAAATTGGTTTGCCACTTAATTTGTCTATCCAATCGTTACTTGCAATGCCATGTAAAGCAGGCACAGAGCCAGTATATATACAGGTATGACCTGGTCCAGTGTAGGACGGCAAATAATTGATGAAGGTATTTTCACAAACATTTCCATCATGCATAAGGCGTTTGAAGCCACCTTCAGAAAACTTATTATAGAATCTAGATAAATAATCTGGTCTCATTTGATCCACCACAATGCCTATCACTAATTTGGGTGCATTATTCACTTTAGTTTTTTGCGCGAAGGTGGAAATGCTTAAAAAAACAAGTACCGTCAGTAAAAATCTCATTTATTTATAATTGATTTGTGAAAAGAGTACAATAATACATGAACAACCATAATATTTTAACTATTTTCGCAGCACTTTAAAATAAAATAATATTCTATGGCAGATTTATTTGAAAAATTTAGAAAAGATAAAGGTTCATTAGGGCAATATCAAGAAAAAGCACATGGCTATTTTGCTTTCCCACGATTAGAAGGGGACATCAGTAACCGTATGATTTTTCAAGGAAAAGAAAGAGTAATATGGAGTTTAAATAACTACCTAGGTCTTGCTAATCATCCTGAAGTTCGCAAAGCAGATGCAGAGGCAGCTGCTCAATATGGTTTGGCTTACCCAATGGGAGCAAGAATGATGAGTGGTAATTCTGTACATCATGAAAAGTTGGAACAAGATCTAGCTGCTTTTGTTAGTAAGGACGATGCCTTTTTATTGAATTATGGATACCAAGGTATGGCGTCTATTGTAGATAGTTTATGCAGTCGTCGGGATGTTGTAGTTTATGATGCAGAAAGTCATGCTTGTATTATGGATGGACTTCGTATGATTTCTTCTCACCGTTATGTATTCAAACACAATGACATAGAAGATTTTGAAAAACAAATGGTTCGTGCTACCAAATTGATTGAAGCTAGTGGTGGTGGAATTCTGGTTATAACAGAAGGTGTATTCGGCATGGCTGGTGATCAAGGTAAATTAAAAGAAATTTGTGCTTTGAAATCGAAATATGAATTCAAACTATTAGTAGATGATGCGCATGGATTTGGCACTATGGGTGCAACAGGCGCTGGTGTCGGTGAGGAGCAAGGTTGCCAAGATGAAATAGATGTATACTTTTCTACCTTCGCAAAAAGCATGGCGAGCATAGGCGGTTTTGTAGCAGGCACTAAAGAAGTCATTAATTATATGCGTTATAATTTACGTTCTCAAATATATGCGAAAGCCTTACCAATGCCGATTGTTATTGGAAATATGAAACGATTGGAATTGCTTAAAAATGAACCTGGTTTACGTGAAAAACTTTGGACCAATGTTCGTTCTTTACAAAGTAAATTAACTGCAAACGGATTTGATATTGGTAAAACAGATTCGCCTGTGTCACCAGTATATATGCATGGCGGTGTTCCAGAAGCTTCGAATTTAATTGTAGATATGCGTGAGAATTATAATATTTTTTGTTCCATTGTGATATATCCTGTTATTCCGAAGGGACATATTATTTTGCGTCTTATTCCAACTTCTGTTCACACGGAACAAGATATTACAGAAACAATTGATGCTTTCAAAGCGGTCAAGCACAAATTGGAACATAAACTATATCCACCAGAGTTGCCAAATATGTCGTGGTAATATTTACTGTGATTTATTTTAAATATTTGCTCAGTCCATGAGAATAGCTGTCAATACTCGTTTTCTCCTCAAAGGAAAATTAGAAGGAATAGGTTGGTTTACCAATGAAATCATGAAGAGAATAGTTGTTAATCATCCTGAGCATGAGTTTTTCTTTTTTTTTGATCGACCGTATGATGACGCCTTTTTATTTGCAAAAAATGTAACGCCTATAGTGCTTCCACCACCCGCTCGACATCCAATACTGTGGTATATTTGGTTCGAGTGGTCAGTAAAAAGAGCGTTGAAAAAAGTAAAGGCGGACGTTTTTATTTCTACAGATGGATTCCTTTCCCTTTCCACAAAAGTGCCGTCACTATTGGTTATTCATGATTTGGCTTTCGAACATTATCCGCAACATTTGCCATTTAAATTTCGTTTTTATTTGCAAAAATTTACACCTCAATTTGCAAAGAAAGCCAAGCATATCGTAACGGTTTCTAATTATTCGAAACAAATGATTGTAGATGAATACCATGAACCTGCGGATAAAATAAGTGTGATTTATAATGGAGCACACGATTTGTATAAGCCTTTGGATTTTGATGAAAAGCAGGCTATCAAAAAACAATATGCGGATGGATGTGAGTATTTTATTTTTGCAGGCGCTCTGCACCCACGAAAAAATGTGGTAAATCTATTGAAAGCATTTACGTATTTCAAAAAGAAGCAAGGCTCCAATATGAAAATATTAATTGTCGGGCGTTATGCATGGAATGCTACAGAAATACGACAAGCCATTGAGGAACATCCATTTAAGAAAGATGTAATTCATTATGACTATATGCAGGTGGATGAATTGAGTAAAGTTGTTGGAAGTGCATTTGGGTTTATGTTTGTGTCGCTGTATGAAGGATTTGGTATCCCAATATTGGAAGCATTGCAATGTGGTGTTTCAGGCATAGTATCTGATGTAACTTCTTTGCCTGAAGTAGCTGGAGATGCTTGCCTTTATGTGGATCCCAATAATGTGAATGACATAGGCGAAAAAATGTGTCAGTTCTATAAAGATGACGCATTACGACACGCATTAATTGCCAAATGTGCACCACAAGCAAAAAAATATCGTTGGGATAAAAGTGCGGTAGAATTTTATGATGTAATGGTCAATAATTTGTAGGCTTGATATCGAGTAAATTCTAAATGGGAAAATTCCAAAAAGGAAATCCCAAATTCCAAAAAGGAAATCCCAAATTCCAAAAAGGGGGAATTCCAAATTCCAAAGTTGCATTCATTATTTTCCTCTGAAACTCATACCCTTTTTATGTTATAGAGGTATCAGACAAATTCCAAACACTAACTACTCATTACTTTTCTTGTTGTGCATGTCGTAATTGTTTGAATAAGGTAAAACCATGCTTGACAAATGAAAAAGTTTTTACACTTGCACTGCCACCCATTCTATCTCTAAAATGAATAGGAACCCATTTAATTTTGGATAGTTTATTACTTCTTACTGATACATAAATATTGGCTAAATGAAAATCTGTTGGCACGACGTATGCGATTTCTTTCATTACCTCACTGGCAATTAAGCGATATGGCACATTTGGATCACGCACAAATTGACCCGTTGCTACCCAAGAAAATAAGGTTACAAAATGAGACACTATCGTTCTTTGCAAACCATCATCCCGCTTGGTTCTTACACCATAGATGCATTTATACTGTTCTGTTAAGGGTACAAACTGTTTGAAAAATGCTGGATCGCATTGCCCATCACTATCTATTTGAAAAATCCAGTCTGCATTATTTTGCAATGCAATTTGATAACCAAGCACGCATGTTTGTCCATGCCCTGAGTTCGCTTTATCTACAAGATGAATGCTCGGAAATTGTGTTGCTAATTGTTTTAATTTTTCTAAGGTTTTATCTTTACTTCCATCATTCAAAATACAAAGCGTGTATGGGATTTGTAATCCATTTAAACAAGAGGCCCATTCTTGTACAACTTGATTTATTGCTTCTTCTTCATTGTAAACAGGCATGATTACCCATAAATTTTTAATTGCCATGTTTCTTTTTTATGGTTTCAAATGTATGCAATGCATTGACAATCACTTCATCTGTATTAAAGTATTTATACTCTGCCAATCTTCCACAGAAGTAAACATTATTTTCGGCTGTTTCCTTGTCAGCCAATGCCTTGTATTTTAAATAGAGTTCATGGTTTTCATTCGTAGGAATAGGATAATATGGATCCCCTTCTGCTTGTGGATATTCGTATGAAATAACAGTATGCGGATGTTCTTGTTTAGTTACATGCTTTATTTCTACAGTTCTTGTAAAATCAAAGTCGTTTGAATAATTGATTTGTACATTTGGTTGTCGAAATTCTTCTGGATATTCTTTAAAATCGAAGGATAAGGAACGCCAAGCTAATTTGCCATAACAATAATTAAAATACTCATCAATAGGTCCGGTATAAATGAGGATGGCAGGTTTTTCAGAAATTGTTTTATAATCTGTATTCAATTGAATATCAATTAATGGATGTGTTGTCATTTTAGTAAACATCGCGGTAAATCCATCTTTTGGTGTTAATTGAAATGCATGATCTACATATCTACAATCGGTATTCAGTCGTATTGGAATTCGCCCGCAAACAGAAGTGGAAAGCTCCTTTGGGTGCATGTCCCATTGTTTTACAGTATAGCCTAAATAAAAAGCTTCATACATTTCGCGTCCTACTCTGGATAACACAAACTCTTCTGAATTTTTAGGATTATCTATTTTTTCTCTTTTCTCTTCCAATAACAATTCTGCTTCTTCAGGCGTTAATGACTCTTTACCAAAAAATTGTGCAAGAGTCAATAGGTTTATGGGAAACGGAAAATATTGACTATTATAAAAACTTGTAACAAAATAATTGCCAGGTATCCATTCTGTAAATTGAGATAAAAATTGGACGAGCGATTCGTCATTAGTTCTAAAATAATGTGGACCATATTGGTGTATCAGTACACCGCTTTCATGATGTCTATCGAAACAATTTCCAGCAATATGGCTGCGTTTATCAATCAATTGTACGGGCACTTGTAATTCGTTAGCAAATCGTTCTGCCAAAACGCATCCAACAGGACCTGCACCAACAATTAATATTTTTGCTTTTTCCATTTGTTTGGCGAATATAATATGTTCATGGAATAATTTGCAGAAAGAGATAAACTATATCGTCTCTATCCTTTTCAATATTTACTTATATCATTCGGTTTGATTCAACAAAAAAGGGTTAGCTCCTTTACAGAACTAACCCTTTAAAAATTAAGAAAAATAATTATGGCAAAATAATTGCACCGATAAACCCTTGAATATTACCATCTAATATCAAGAAGTCAGTTGCATCCGTTGAGCCGTCGCCATTCAAGTCGGTATTGATATATCCACTATTAAAGCTTTGTATGTCATTATCCATAAGTAAGAAGTCAGTTGCATCTGTTGCAAAGTCCTGATTAATATCTCCATTATAAATAGAATAAATGCCTTCACTTGCAACATCTATTTCATTGTCACCAAGCGCTTTGTTTGCTGCAGTTGAGAAATTGTAAGTGTTTGTAGCTGCTATTGTCATTGGAACACTGCTCCAAGTTTGCAGTGAATTTCTGTGAACAATTACAATGTAACATGACAAACCTACTGTAGATCCTGGGAATGTACAAGATATTGTACCATCTGTGTGTAACATTCCTGTATAAGACCCAACTAAAGGATATCCATTTACTGCGTCATCTTGATGCAATTCAACTGTGATGTTATCACAATCAGTTGCTAGATAGTTTGGCGGAGTATTTGGGTCAGTATCTTCATTTTGAATAGTTGGTGTCATCATACCAGCACCTAAATAGTAGCCTTGAATATAACAAACAAGAGCAAGAGTAGCGGTTGGATTAACAATGGTAATATCGTAATCTTCTGTTTCTCCATAAGTAGTATTTGTGCAAGGTCCAAGTATTGTACTAGGATTAGTGGCGTAAGCACAACGAACCCGCATTCTAGTGGTACCAGTGACAGCATTTGAAGGGATGGTAATGTTTCCAGTATAAGTAGCTGGATTAGTTCCTGCATACCCATTTAATACTAATTCTGAAGGATCAAATGTTCCACTTTGGTTGAAGTCTATCCATACTGCAACACCTTCAACGTCACCACCTGTAGAAACAGATATTGGATCAGTACTACCGATATTGAAAGATGGATTCGGTGTTGTATACAAACTCCAACCGCCTGTAGGTGCATCACAAACGGAAGTTCTATTAATAGTTCCATAAGTTACATTGGTAATGATATCTGGGAAAGAACAACTAGTTACTGGAATACAATAGCATTGTGATAATACCGGGTTTAATGTAACCAATATATCTGAAGAGGTAGCGCTTGAGCTACCACCGGTGCATGTAATTACGCAATGGAAATAGGTTGTTGCTGTTTCAGATGTAGCCAAAGTATTATTGGTTGCACCAGAAATATCAGTATAGGTAATTCCATCAGATGAAGATTGCCATTGGTAACTTACACAAGTAGCAGAATTGCCAGCAAGAGTCAATGTAAAAGCAGCTCCAGAACAAGGGTTTGTATTAGTAGAATTAGTAGTTCCACCTACAATAACATCACAAGTCATAGTTACTTGTATAGGTGTTGAAGCCACAGTTGTAGAACTAGTTGGACAAATAGCATTACATCTATAGTACGTAGCAGCGCTTTGTGAAGCTACTGCATAACTTGAAGAAACGGCACCGCTGATATCAGTGTAGGTGATATTATCTGGAGAAGATTGCCATTGATAAGTAGTACCCAATCCATTACTAGTATTGGCAATGGATACAGTGAAGCCAGCACCAATACATACGCTTGTTGCTGTTGAAAGTGTAGCTCCTGGTGTTGGTGTGGTACATGGAAGTGCTGGATCTATAGTAATTACATAGTCTTCACTTTCACCAGAACCAAATGCAGTACATGCATCAACGGAACCATTGATATTATTAATTAATCGAGATCGAACACGCATCATGGTAGGGCCAGTCATTGCACTCAAAGGAATAGAGATAGGAATTATACTTGCTACATTAGCAACCGATGCTATAGTAACTTGCGTCCATTCAGAAACATCAAAAATATTATCGTGATTATAATCTATCCAAACTGAGATTATTGACGCTGTATCAGTTGTAACTGATAAATTAACCGAAGAATTTGCATTCACATTGGTTGTTGTACTTCCAGAAAAAGGAAAAATAGTATATGCAGGTGCTGCACAAGATGTAGTACTGGAAAGTGTATTAAAAGTTACATTACTAATTATTCCACTTGCACAAAGTGTACCTGTATGTGATGGTACACAATAACAAAGACCAATAGGTGTAGTTGTGAAATTTTGTGTAGCACAACCAACTGCATCTCCGTCAGAATTTTTTGGAATCACTTTCCAAAAATATTGAGTACCAGCGATTAATGCGCCTGGCGAATAAGTAAGTCCAGTTTGAGCAGCAGAAACCAAAGCAAAAGTAGATAGATTATCTACATCAAATTGAGAAGTACTAAAATAGACATCGTAAGAAGTAGGACCACCACCACCGCTAGCCCAGCTTAATGTAGGGCTAAGACATGCACCAATGGTATTATCAGCTGGAGTTAAAGAGGCTGCACAGTTAGGTGGTTGCGGAATATGTACTTGCACTACAATAGAGAAACGAAATGCAGAGTTGGACACTTGAAAATCATTCCAAGCATTTGCACCTGTAGGTGAAGTATAGTAAAAAGTACCACCTCTAATTGGGTTTTCAGCTTGATAGGCAAAACCACAATTCACTGTACCTGTTTGTCGAACACCTACGAAATAATCTCCCGCAACTGGAACATCAGGTACTGGCACAAATGCAGTTCCGATTGCTGTTGTCAACGCAGCTGATTCCCAAAGTAAAACACCAGGTGTGCCACCAGTTCCACTTGCATCCCAAATACCTAATTTATAGGTATTGCCAGTTGTAGTGAAATCAACTTGGATTTCATTTATTTTCGGATTAGTAGTATATGGATAAGTTACGCCAGGATTAGAATTAAATTTCGCGACAAAATCTCCAGTTCCACCAGCAAATCCAACACCTCCTGCATTTGCGACAGCAGGGTTTTTATAGGTGTAAATATTTTGCGTAATATCTTGATTCCATGTTAAAGTATTATTACCATTCGCATTATCAGGAGTAGGAATATTAACGGTAACTATGTCACCAATACTTAATGAAGTTGGCGCATAATTGGCAAAATTAATTATCTGTGAAGCCCCAGGAGATAAGGCATTGTATGGCTGAGAATTCGTAAATGAGTTGGCACCAGTAATAGATAAATTCACATTTCCAGCAGGCATCGCGGCTGTTCCAACATTTACAATACGAGCTTGAATAATTGTAGGAGCACCATATTCAATCGGGAATTTACCCAAAGTATAAATATTTGAAACTGCCAAATCATTTGGTTGTAAATTTCCTAATGTAACAGATGCTCTAAAATTAGTTAGGGCAAGTGCCGAAGAGTTCAAAACAGGAACAAGCGTACTATTATATCTTCTACAAGTATTTAAGGCAGCATTTGTTGCATTCCCTGTAGATGCACTAAATACAGGGCCTGCATGTGTAATACCATCTGTACGAACTACCATCATTTGTAAATGTGTGCCAGGCGTATTTGTGTAGTTAAAAGGTGTAGTAGACACACCAGCAAATCCTGCAGCGTTCCAAGTCATTGTACCACTATAAACTTGCGTATAACCCGTTGTGCTGTATGTACCTGCTACGAATGAAGTGGCAGTAGTAGTTTTAAAATATATTTTTACATTTGTGTACGTATTTAGAGCAACAGTTCCACCCAAAGTAGTCATATTAAATGCTACATAATTGATGTTGATAGCCGTGTTGATTTCTGATTGTAAATAAATATGTTCACTTACATGGTAATTACTACTTCCCATTGGACCATTACCTGTTGTCCCTGGGTTTACGGTAATTGAAACAGATTGGGCATTCATTTGGAAACTGAATAATCCTAAAAAGAGAAATAGCATCATACTAATTCCTTTATACTGTATTTGTTTTTTTTGCGTTGTTTTTTTTTGCATATGAAATGATTTAATTTGAATGTTTTTAAAATGAAGTCCTTTAAATAAGTTGTATATTATTTATTAGCATTTCTCTTTTTCTATGGTGGAGAATGAATAAATGAAGTAAACAATTTGATTTGGATAGGCATTATTATTTTTTTACGCTCAAATTTAATAACATTTATTTAATAAATAAAAGTTATTTTATTAATATTACTAGGTGTCTAGAAAATTAATATTTCGCTGAATACCTCTCCATTTGCTTCTTTTGAGAGGAGAATGCTTAAAAATAGTTTTGAATGCGTCTTCATTTAATGCCAACCAATCCTCTTTTGTAAAATGTAAAATTTCAGGAATGGGTTTAAAATCATCACCGTACATTTCTTTTGAAAATCTATTCCAAGGGCAAACATCTTGACAAATATCACAACCAAAAATCCAGTCCTTCCAATTTTTATCGGGTTGAATTACAGCATCTTTTAGTTCAATGGTATAATAGGAAATGCATTGACTACCATTTATTTCTTTATTGGGTAAAATAGCTTCAGTGGGGCAAGCGTCGATGCACTTCGTACAAGTACCACAGTAATCCTTTATTATTGGATCATCATAATCTAAAACGATATCTACCATCAATGTCGCAATAAAAAAGAAAGAACCTTGCTGCTTAGAAATTAAATTTCCATTTTTACCAATCCATCCGGCTCCACTTTTTACCGCCCAACTTCGTTCCAAAACAGGCGCACTATCTACAAATCCACGTCCATGCACTTCTCCAATTTCTTGTTGTATGAAATGGTATAATTGATTTAATTTTTCGCGAACAACAATATGGTAATCTTCACCGTAAGCATATTTCGCAATTTTTGGGATTCCTAATTCTTGATTCTCATTTGGAAAATAATTCACTAGAAGGGTAATTACACTCTTGGTATCTTCAACCAGCAATCTTGGATCTAATCTTTTATCGAAATGATTTTCCATGTAATGCATAGAACCATGCATCCCTTTTTTTAACCAGGCTTCTAAACGAGGCTCATCTTCTTCCAGTTTTTCTGCTTTTGCGACACCGCAATAGAAGAAGCCTAATCTTTGTGCTTCCCATTTTATTCGTTCAGAATTTCTACCGCCTATCATTTCTAGCTCCTAAAATAAACATTTTTTAAATATTTTTACTCATCTTTACCTTTAACTTTACGCGAATTTTAAAATACTTTTTATTTCATGAACAAAAAAGCATTAATCCCCATTTTCCTACTCTTGGCAGTAGGTGTTTTCTTCTCCTTTAGATTAACTGCAGATAAAAACGCTGCAGAATTATTTAACAATGAAGAAAAATTAAATATTGAACCATTCGAAGCGCCGGATGATGCTACGCTTACTAAGAATCAAGCAATACAGCAAACGATAATGCGTGTAATCCAAGAAGGGCATTTTTCACCAAAAGAAATTAATGATGATTTTGCGAAAAAGGTATTTAATAAATATCTTGAAATGAGTGATTATGGTAAATTGTTTTTTACCCAAGGAGATATTGATGAATTTAGCAGTTATGAAAGCAAAGTAGATGACGAGATTCAAAATGGAACAACTGAATTTTGTGATGCAGTGATAGCTAAGACTAAATCAAGAAGAAAGGATGCGGAAAATTATTGTCTAGAAGCTTTAAAAAATCCTTTTACATTTTCCAATATGGATGAAATTGAATTGGATGGCAAAAAACTAAGTTGGTGCAAAGATGAAGATGCATTAAAAGCGAGATGGTTTCTTAGTATGAAATTTCGAACCTTATCTAGACTAACTGAATTGAAAGAAGCACAAGCCTCTTCAAAAGATTCGAAGGAAAAATTAAAAACAGTAGATACTTTGGAAAAAGAAGCACGAACTAGCGTTCAAAAAAACATGACTTCATTTTTTAAACGATTGAATAAAATAAGTGATGGCGATTATTTTGCTTCCTATATCAATAGCATTTGTCATGTGATTGACCCGCACACCGATTTTTTTCCACCAAAAGATAAACAAAGATTTGATGAAGAAATAAGCGGTACCTTTTATGGTATAGGTGCTGTTCTCTCTATCGAAGATGGGAATTGTAAAATCCAACAAATAGTAACTGGTAGCCCTTGTTGGAAAGGAGGGAAATTAAAAAATGGGGATATCATATTAAAAGTTGCACAAGCTGCTGAAGATCCAGTGGATATTTATGGTTGGGATTTAGAAGATATAGTTTCTATCATTCGAGGTAAGGAAGGTTCTGAAGTTCGACTTTCGGTTAAGCATGTAGATGGAAGTATGGAAGTTATATCCATCAAACGTGGTAAAGTACAAATGGAGGACACCTTTGCAAAATCAGTTATTCTTAAAAATAATGGCATCAGTATCGGGTATATTTTATTGCCAGAATTTTATGCTGATTTTAATGCCAAAGATGGCAATGGCAGAAGATGTGCTAAAGATATGGAAAAGGAAATTCAAAAATTAAAATCTGAAAATGTAAATGGTATTATAGTTGATCTTCGTGGAAACGGTGGTGGTTCTTTAAATGATGTGGTAGAGATTGGTGGTATGTTTGTCGACAAGGGCCCAATTGTACAAGTGAAATCAAAAGGAGCCGCAGCGCAACCTTTAGACGATAATGCAAGCGGTATTTTATATGATGGACCTTTAACAATTTTAGTGAATCAAGGAAGCGCTTCTGCTTCTGAAATTCTTGCTGCAGCTATGCAAGATTATAAGCGCGCTGTTATTTTAGGTGCTACTTCATTTGGCAAAGGCACTGTTCAACGTGTATTTTCTTTAGAAGATTTTTACCAAGGGGATCCTAATTTGTTTCCATTTGGATCCGTTAAATTAACCCTTCAAAAATTTTATCGAATCAATGGTGGATCTACGCAATTGAAAGGTGTAACTCCAGATGTTGCTCTACCTGATTTGTATGAATTGATGGATGTTGGGGAAAGAAAGGATGAAAACTCTATGGCATGGGATCAAGTGGCTAAAGCAGATTATAAACCATTCAAATCCAATGTAGATTTAAATACCTTAATTGAAGCTTCAAAAAAAAGAGTGCAATCAGATGGCGCCTTCAAATTGATTTCTCAAAATGCACTACGTGTTAAAAAACAATCAGACGATAATCGCTATTCATTGAATGAAAAAAAATACCTCAATCAAATTAAAGATGCTAAGGATTTTGCGAAGCAAATGGAAGAAGCTGATAAGACTAAAAAATTATTAGTGGTTGATAATTTAGCGAATGAAAAACCAAAAGCTTCTGATACAGTTGCGGTTAAGAAAAATGACGATTGGATAAAATTAGTGAAGAAGGATCCTTACATCAATGAAGCGAGTAACGTCATTGCTGATTGGGTGAAAGCAATTAAAAATACACCTTTAGGTACTATCAATAAGGATTTGAATTAAGCGGATATTGTTTTTAATGGCAATTTTTTAGATGCCTATTTTTTAAGACATTTATGTTTTATTAAATAGGCATCTTTATTTACAGATAGATTTTAAATTTGTTTCAATAGTTATTAAATCAACTAACGATTTAAAATTTGCAACATAAAATCGGATAGATTTTTTTTGATTCTACTCTATTTTCTTGTAATACATATTCTTCTTAAATTGTCATTTTTATATGACGCAAACATGACATAAAAAACAAACGTGACCTATACATTTGCAGTATTCTTTATTGAATCAAAAATTTAAAAAATCATGAAAAAAATCAACTCTCTTCTAGCCTTATTTTTTTTGGTATTCTCTGTGAATACCAGAGCACAAATGTACACAGCAGGAGATATCAGTGCGTTTCCAAATTTCGGTGGAAGCCACGATTCTACACAATGTATGTCTACTGCTTTTGAAATGTATCAATTCACCATTGCGAATTCTTTTATGGGAGATTCTATTATTGTTAAAGATCAAAATACGGGAATGGTGATGGCATCAGCTGGAAATACTACTGGTCAAAATCCATGGAACGTTAGCTTGAATACTTTTTCTATGCCGCCTATTGTTCCAGACAATCAAGTAGTTGGAGGGATGGCCCTTTTTAACGGATTTACAATGATGAAATTTATCAGTGGTTCTGATACCGTATTTAATGTTGTAAGTACTTTCGCACTTCCGGTACCCAATCCTTGCCAATATGCAAATGTGAGTGGTAAAATTTATATCGACAATAACAGCGATTGTGTGTATAATACTGGCGATGATGCTTTAAATGCAGTACCAGCGATGGCTGCAGCAACTTATACCAATAGCTCTAATACCATGTATGGTTATAGTAATTCTACTGGTGATTATACTATGGAATTGCAGCAATCATGGTTAACCACGTATGATGTTTCTATTCCATCTTATTATCAATTTATTTTCCCTTCTACTACTTGTTCTCCATTTTCATATACCTACACTACTTTACCGCAAAGCAATGTAAATTTTTCTTTGCAATGTACTAGCAACGTAGATGTGCAATGCTCTGCTTATGGACCAGTTAATGTTCGTCCTAATATTCCATTTGTATTACATGCTTATGTCAACAATACAGGTTGTGATGTAGCGAGCGGTGTCTTGAAATTAATCAAAGACTCACATGCTATTTATAATGCAAGTTTGAGTAGCAATCCTGCCAATACAGTGAATGGAGATACCCTTACTTGGAATTATACCAACCTGACTAATCTTACCAATAATGGTTATTGGAATAGCTTTTTATCCGGTGTTCATTTAACTCCAGATAATACAGTGAACACAGGAGATACACTTTGTTTTAGCCTTAGTGCTACATTACTTGCAGCCGATTTAAATGCAAGCAATAATCAATTTTCTATTTGTATTCCTGTTGTAAATTCTTATGATCCAAATATCAAAGAAGTAAGTCCAAATGGGATAGGTGCAGCAGGTAATATTCCGAATACAACTAGTCAATTGAATTATGTAATTCACTTTCAAAATACTGGTTCTGCCGCAGCGTTTAACATTCATGTAGATGATACATTAGACACCGACGTAGATCCTAAGAGTTTAGTAATCACTGGTTCATCCCATAACATGTCACCAGTATGGTTAAGTTCTAATGTTGTTCGATTTAATTTCAATAGTATCAACTTGCCAGACAGTACTAGCAATGAGGCTTTGAGTCATGGACAAATTGCGTATTCTGTAAAATTAAAACCTAGCTTAGCTATTGGAACACAAATTAAAAACAAAGCGCAAATTTATTTCGATAGCAATCCATCCGTTGTAACGAATATGACATTGAATACAATTGCCAATCCAAATAGCATTAGCAATGTAGATAAAGATCTGACTTATACCATTTATCCGAACCCGGCGAATGCATTTTTGCAAGTTGTAATGCCATCTATTTTATCAGGCAGCACTACGGAAATTGCCATTTATTCAACCAATACACAATTGTTGAAAAAGCAAATTGTACATACTACGACTTCAACTGTTGATATACATGATTTAGCTTCAGGTATTTATTTTATTCAAATAAAAAATGGAGAAAAATCATCGATGAAAAAATTTGTGAAAGAGTAAAATAAGCATTAAAAAAATGGATTGCGGTTGTTGGTGATAACACCAACAACGGCGCAAAAAAAGGAGTAAAGAATATGTCTTTATAAAAAAGCCTCACCTATAATAAGTGGGGCTTTTTTTAATTCAAAAAATTGCTCTATCGGCTGGCGTCCTCACCAACCAGCTTATTTCTGTTGGTGACACCAACAGATAGCTAAATAGATGCATGGATGTAGCTTTACAGATAATCATTTATTTTTTTAGAATGAACATCAGATAAAGTTGCTGAAAGCAACAGAATCAAACTACGAAACGAAAGACGTTTCGTAGAACATTAATTATTTATTTTACTTGACTTGAGGAAATGGGTAGAGTCTTTTACATTTCATATTATCTTTTGCCCTTGTTATCCAAGTTGCAGACTCCAAGTTTATTCTATACAGCCTTTTAAAATCAACGTACCCTTTATCCATTACATAATACGCACCTGCTTCAACTGGTAAATGATCTAAGGCAT
>CANJRV010000031.1 GCA_947476825.1 Bacteroidota bacterium
AGAGAAATGGGACACGGGTTGCAAACCCGCGCCAGCCGAGTTGGAGGGACACAAACCAATAGGAAAATCGACACGGATTGCAAACCCGCGCCAGCCGATATATTTAGAGCCTGTTCATATAAACAGTAGGAAGAGTATGTTGAATTAGGATTGGGTTTTCTGTTTAATATTTCATTTTTATAATATTTCAATTTTTTAATATAAAGAATTAAGGCAGGTTCAAGTGTTTGCTTTAGTTTTGCCCAAAAAATAAAATGAAAAAAATATTCTTTATTTTGTTGGTGGCGATTAGCTTGAACACCAGCGCTCAGGTCATGTATCCTTATTCTTTTTCTAGTGCCACGCAAGTGTATCAAAATTTGGTTAGTCCTACCGATATTGCTGCTGGCTTTTCTTGGGACGATTCTGTGTTTACCGTACCATTGGGTTTCAACTTTAAATGGTCAACACAAGGCAATACCATTAATTCTATACAAGTAAATGCGAATGGGATATTATACGCACCATTGGATACCGTACAAATCTTTGGTGAGAATTTATTTACACGAGCTATGATGCCTTATAGCGCTGATTTGTGTGATAAAACTTTCAATACCACACAGACAGGTATTTCTGCTATTTCCTATTTAACTAGTGGAACAGCAGGCAGCAAAATTTGTAAAATAGAATATAGAAACATGGGATTTTATTTTGATTCTGCAGCTGTGGATTCTACCAATTTCCAAATATGGTTGTATGAAGGAAGTAATAAAATTGAGTATCATTATGGACCTTGGGCTATTCAAGATTTTACTTTCAATTTTGAAGGATCGGGAGGGCCAACGATTAATTTGGCGCATCATCTAACTTATGATTTAGTGAATTTAGATGTGTTTTTAGATACCTGTACGTATGTAACTGGAGATAATGTTACCTTTTCATCTATCTATTCTACAACGCCAATTTCTTATACAAGCGGTTCAATATTTTTTGACGGTGTTCCAGACAATGGGCAGGTCTTTATCTTCACGCCATATAGTGGTGTAGGTATTCCTGCAATAGATAAGCATTTCCCGTCAGTACATATTTTTTCGAATGCTGCAGAAAATGAAATTGCCGTACAAGCCAATGAATCACTAACAGGTTGCATAATTAGAGATGTCTCTGGAAAAATCATGTATTCTTCAACGGATAAAAATAATCGTTATACAATTCCTACTACTGCTTATGCCAATGGTTTGTACTTCGTAACAGTTTTTGCAGGAGAATTGCAGAAGACTGTGAAAGTGATGAAGAATAATTAATTGTAAAGTAAAATACGAATTGGAGGAATTTGGTTTCGGTTGGTGGGACACCAACCGATTGAGAAATTGGATACGGTGTGCAAACCCGCACCAGCCAACTTAAAATATTAATGTGACACGGGTTGCAAACCCGCGCCAGCCAACGCCAACCAACATGTAGAAGAAGAGGAATTTTTCATTTCCTCTTTTTTTTGTTTATAAACGGATGTGCTACTTTCGTCGTGAACGGAATAAACTTTTAGGCGTGCATTGCGGCAACGATAGTAGTGGAAATCCTTTTTGCTGGCTCTGCAGCAAAAAGATTGGAACGGATAGCGTGTGTGCCGCCCAAATATTTTTCATAAAAATTTTAGTATCCCCATTTAATTATTCTATATTTCGCTTCTATGTCTACTGAAAAATATACTGCACTTAAACAACATTACGCCACGCTGAAAGATGAAAAGGACAAGATAAATTGTTTGATAGAGATTGTATTAGAGATTCGAGATTATGATATTGAAGAAGCGTTTCGTTTGGCGAATGAAATTATTGAGCGCGCCAAATTAATTGACTATGCTGAAGGCATCGGAAGAGGGCTGAATCATAAAGGTGCCTGTTATTGGATAAAAGGGGAGTATGATCTTGGATTGGAAATTTTAAAAGAAGCATTGGTCATTGCGAAGGGAATCAAGAATGATTCGCTGAAAGCGCGTATTTATAATAATTACGGCAATATTTATCGTGAGCTTGGCGACTTGTCCAATGCATCTAAATATTATCAATGGGCATTGGAAATCAATGAAGAATTGGGTGATGAATTATCGCAATCTGTGGTGATGATTAATATTTCTAATTTGCATTTTGATTTATATGATTATGATAATGCTTTAGAATATGCGAAACGTTGTCTGGAAATTTTTAAAAAATACAAGGACAATAAACGTTTAATAAGCGTCTATCACACACTGGGAAATATCTATTTTAAAAAGGATGATTATGATAATGCTTTAGTCAATTTTAAATTGAGTTTGGCATTGACAGAAGCGAATACTGTAGGGCATATGTTGGCAAATAGTGGTATGGGAAAAGTGTACTACAAGAAAGGGAAATTCGAGAAGGCTAGAGTTTACTTGTTGGCGGCTTTAGGGCAGTCAGAATCCTTATCGAATATTGAAGGAATTATTATCTCTGAATTTTATTTGGGTAAAGTCAATTTTGATGAGAATAATTTTAATATCGCATTAGAACATTTGGATAAAGCATTTGCGGTGGCAAATGAATACTCACGCAAACATGATATCATGAGCATTCATGAAATGTATGCTAGTATTTATGAACGCCTTGCCGATATACCAGCGGCCTATGAACATCTGAAGGAATTTGAAAATTTGAAAGAGGAAATATTTCAGCAGAATACCATGAATAAACTGCGCAATTTGCAGATTAGACATGAGATTGAATTTGCGGTGAAAGAAAAGGAAGTGGCTGAGCAATCGGCAAAACTCAAGCAGCAGTTTATTGCCAATATGAGTCATGAAATTAGAACACCGATGAATGCTATAGTAGGCATGACCAGGCTGTTGCAAGAAAAATCGCCGAGAGAAGATCAATTAAAATATTTGCGAGCGATTACGCAAAGTGCAGATAATTTGTTGGTCATTATCAATGATATTTTAGATTTTTCTAAAATTGAAGCAGGTAAAATTTCGATAGAAAATATTCCATTCTCCTTGCGTCACTTATTGAAAAATGTAGTGACTTTATTGCGATTTAAAGCAGAAGAAAAAGGCATAGAAATTAGGTATGAAATAAGTGAGTTGTTGCCAGAAATTGTGATTGGAGATCCAACAAGGCTTAGTCAAATATTGATGAACTTAGCAGGCAATGCGGTTAAGTTTACGGAAAGAGGTTCGGTTAAAATTCAATGTAATTTGCATGGACATGGAGCAGAAGATTTTCAAATTTCTTTTGATATTATAGATACTGGTATTGGTATTTCAGAAGAATATGTACATACGATTTTTGAAAGCTTTACACAGGCAGGTTCGGACGTTGCTCGGAAGTATGGTGGTACAGGCTTGGGACTTACTATATCTAGACAATTGGTTGAATTGATGCATGGAACTATTTCGGTGCAAAGCAAAATTGGGGAAGGAACTACTTTTTCTTTTCTATTGCCTTTTGAAGCGGCCGACAATTCTGCTTTGGTAATGAAAGATGAATTTTCTCTTTCTGATTTGGATGTTGAAATTTTGAACAAGACCAATTTATTGCTTGTGGACGATAATGAATTCAATGCTATTTTAGCGGTAGATACTTTGCATTCTATTGCACCCGATATGCAAATAGATGAGGCTATATCTGGATTAGAAGCCATAGAGAAAATTAAAGAAAAAGATTATGATATTGTATTGATGGATATTCAAATGCCCTTGATGAATGGTGTGGAAGCCACGCGGATTATTAGAAGAGATTTAGATGTGCCGAAAAAAAATAGTGTTATAATTGCTATGACTGCCAATGTGATGCGGAATGATATTCAACATTATTTGGAAAATGGCATGAATGATCATCTGCCAAAACCTTTTCGAAAAGAGGAACTCATGGATACCATTTTGAAGCATTTGGATAAGGCGAAAATTGTAAAAAGACTTGGCAAAAAAAGCGAGCAAACCGTTGTAGAAAATAATCAAGTAGTAGAAGTGAAAGAGCAAGAAGTAAGCAAACCATCTAGTGCCGAAACGATTACAAATTTGCGTTTCTTGATGTCCTTTGCTGGAGATAATGTAGAGAAACAAAAAAAGTATGTCGGCATATTTTTGGTCAATGCACCGAAGCTATTGGCGCAATTGCAAACTGGCATACGTAATAAAGATTTTGAGTCGATTAAAATAGCGGCTCACTCCTTGAAAACACAATTAAATTATATGGGTGTTCAAGAAGAATTGTCGCATGTGTTTGAATTGGAGCAGATGGCTTCTCATGCGCATAAACATGCAGAGATTGAGATGTTGATTTCGAATCTTACCCAAGTTTGTGAAAAGGCATTTGGAGAGTTGAGTGTGTTTGTGAGACCGGAGTGATATGCAGAAACATAGGATTCATGTTCTGTAATTTCATTCACTCATTTATTATGGAATGGTGTCATGAATTTTGAGTTTGTATGTTGTAATGTGAATGTGCTAGCTAATCGAATATCATCATCATTATTGCTAAATGCACCTATTAATAATCATTATTAAAAAAGCGTGGGATAATAAAAATGCCACCTAAATAATAAGCATATTTTATTATTTCTTATTGGTGTTATTCATACATCTTAATCTTCCTCTGTTGATTTTTAGGATAGTTTTCTAATGACTCCAATTCAGTTTTTATTTCCCAATAAATACCGCTTTCCTTTTTTCTAAAAATGCATTTACACCTTCTTTGTAATCTGCTGTTTCACTTGCTTCTACTTGTAGTTTGCCTTCTAGTTGCAGTTGCTCTTCCAAAGAATTTTGCAGGGATGCGTGTAATAATTTTTTAGTGAGTGCTAATCCACGTGTTGGCATAGAGGCTAAGGTTAATGCAAGTTTCCAACTCTCTTCTGTAAAATTTTCTGCAGGATAGGAAGTATAAATCATACCCATTTGTACAGCTTCTTCGGCACTTATTTTATCACCTAACATCATGAGTGCGCTTGCTTTTTGCCATCCAATTAATCGAGGTAAATAGAAAGTACCACCACTATCTGGCACCAATCCTATTTTGCTAAAGGCTTGAATAAAAGTCGCATTGGAAGCAGCCACCACAATGTCGCAGCACAAAGCAATATTGGCACCAGCACCAGCAGCAACGCCATTCACAGCGCATACAATCGGTTTTTCAATTGCTCTAATGATGCTGATGATAGGATTATAATGTTCTGCTACTATTTGCGCTAGTTCGATGCCATTGTCTTCAATAGCTTCTGCTAAATCTTGTCCAGCACAAAATGCTTTTCCAATTCCCGTAATATAAATACAGCGAATATTTTCATCAGACGAAGCATCCGTTAAAGCGGCTTGAAAGTCCAATGCCATTTCACGACAAAAGCTATTGAATTTGTCTGGGCGGTTTAAAGTAATTTTAGCAATCGCATTGATTTTTTCAACAAGTATAAAAGACATCGTATTTTTTTTAGGGCTTAAAGATAATTTTATTTTGAATGTAAAGAACATACATGTGAAGTTGGTTTTGTAATTGTCTGAATCAGGATTTTAGAATTTTCAGGATTTATTTTTTTTCAAAATCTTGTTCATCCTTTCATCCTGTAAATCCTGCTTCAGACATTTGCTAATATTTCTGAAACAGGATTTTAGAATTTTCAGGATTTATTTTTTTCAAAATCTTGTTCATCCTATCATCCTGTACATCTTGCTTCAGACATTTGCTAATATTTCTGAATCAGGATTGAGATTTTTTTTTTTATATTCTTCAATTTCTCATTCTAGAAATTGTAAAACTGACGTTCGCGAATTCTTCAACTTGATATGCCATCTTTTCTTCTAGAATGCTTATCTATTGCCACTTTGAAATGACCATTGCGAATCTCTGAAATTTATATTTTCACCTCTTTTTGTTACTTCAATATTAATTAATTGTTATTTTGCGGTTCAAAAAATATATTATATGTACAAAAATATTAGAAAATTTATTCTTGCATCCTTGATGCTGTTGTCTTTTCACACCAATGCACAATTGTATAATGGTTATGTTTTAACTAGTTTGATGAATACGTCAACTGCTACATTAATGGATACAAATAAGAATACATTTCACTCTTGGACAGTCGATGCGCAGACTGGATATTCAGCTTATCTCATGCCAGGTGGCACTTTGGTAAGAGCGGCGAAAGCTACAGGTGTTTCCTTTACAGGTGGTCCTATTTGTGGGAAAATTCAAAAACACGATTACAGCGGAACCAAGATTTGGGATTATGATTATTCAACAACCAATTATTGTACCCATCATGATATTTGTCCTATGGCAAACGGAAACGTATTGGTCATTGCTTATGAACGTAAAACAGCAGCTGAAGTTACAGCAGTTGGTTGCACATTTAGTGGTGAAATGTGGCCTGATAAAATTGTAGAAATTCAACCTACTGGTGCAACAACTGGTACCGTTGTTTGGGAATGGCATGCTTGGGATCATTTGATGCAAAATACCGATGCGGCAAAACCGCATTATGTGACCAATATGGTGGATAGTCCACAATATTTAAATGTCAATTATAAAGCCACAAAAGATTGGATGCACATGAACGGTGTAGATTATAATCCGATCTTAGATCAAATCGCTTTTAGTTCGCACAATTTGAATGAATGGTATATCATAGATCATAGCACAACCACTGCAGAAGCAGCTGGTAATACAGGCGGCAACTCTGGTAAAGGTGGGCAAATATTATTTCGCTGGGGCAATCCAGCAGCGTATGGCGCAACTGGTACTGCTATTCTGAATGTAACCCATGACGCGCATTGGATTCCAGAAACAGCACCGAATGCTGGACGCTTAGTGGGATTCAATAATAAAGGTGTCTCTGCATCTCAATCATCTGTCGATCAAATCATCACGCCAATCAATGGATACACCTATACAAAAGCTGCTGGTGCTGCTTACGATCCAGCAACCTATACTAGCCGACATGCTTGCTCAGGTTATTCAAGTAATATGGGAAATTCTTATCAATTGCCTAATGGAAATCAATTGGTATGTGTAGCAACACAAAGTAAAGTGTATGAAATTAATAGTGCTGGGACTACACTATGGACCAATACTTTTACAGGTTCTGTACCACAAGCTTTTAAATATGATAGTTGTTATATCTTCAATGCGCCACCTGCAATTCCAGTAATCACAGTTGGTTCGGCTTCCTTATCTTCTACAAGCGCTTCCACTTATCAATGGTATCAAAATGGGGTATTGATTGCTGGTGCAACGAATATGACTTATACGCCAACTTCTTCAGGTGTTTTTGTAGTTCGTATTACAGGTCCTACTGGCTGTGTTTACGAATATTCTAAAGGTGTGCAATATGTATTTCCAGACGCTGTTAAGGAGTATGCTCTTGCCGATAATATAACAGTATACCCTAATCCTACAACTGGGATATTACATATTGAAGACAATAATTTATTGGGCAAGTCTATAGATGTAAGTGTATATGATATGCTTGGACATTTAGTATTTAAATCCGTGGATTCTAAAACAATGGATTTGAGTGGATTATCGAATGGTACTTATTCTGTCATGATTTATTCTGAAAAAGGATTAGTATCTAAGAAAATAGAATTGAACAAATAATTAAAATATAAAAGGAGAGGATACTATTCGTCTCCTTTTTTTAATACAGTTTTGTAAACTTCCTATTGACTAAAATAAAATAATACCTATGAAAAAATTGATTTGCCTCGCCTTGATTATTTTTACTGTCCAATTTTCATTTGCAAAAAAAGTGAAATTTGCAGTGGATATGTCGGATACCATTGTGAGCCCTAATGGTGTTCATTTGAGTTGTGATTTTCAAGCCTATTTAGGGCAAGGTCAAGACTTTACTTGCGATAGTTTGGCACTTACAAAAGAAACAGTCGATACCAATATTTGGAGTGTGGTTGTCGATATTCCAGCTTTCGCAAAGTATGAATTTAATTATGTGAATGGTAATCAATGTTATGAAACAGAAGCCGTACCTTATGAATCGCAAGCATGGTATAATAATAGTGATCATCGTTGGATTTATATCGATTCTTTGGCGGATGATACTACCTTTTTAGCACCGGTTTTATTTACAAAAAACGCTCCTGCTGGATTGACGCTTATTCGTTTCCGAATTAATATGCAACAAGAAACGGTATCGCCAACAGGTGTTCATGTTGCAGGTGATTTTCAAGGTTGGGACCCAGCCATTAATCGATTGTATAGCTTTGGCAATGATGTGTATGAATGGATTGCTTATCAAAATCTAAATACCTACAATTATAAATTTTACAACGGAAATAGCAGTGGTACTGTAGAGGTAGTACCGAGTGCTTGTGCAATTAGTGGTAATCGAAGTTTAGTTTTAGCACAAGATACAGTATTGCCTGTTTTGTGTTTTTCCACTTGTAATATCTGCTTTCCAACTGGTTTAGATAATCTACATGCAGCAAGTATGAATACTATTTATCCGAATCCAATGTCAGAAACGGCGATTCTTTCTTTACAAGATCATAGTAATGCACACAACATTTTTATCTTCGATATGTCGGGACGGAAAATTTGTACTGTCCTAGATTTTAAAGGCACGCAATTCACCTTGAGTAAAAACAATTTTGCAAAAGGGATTTATGTTGTGCAAGTGGAGAACAAAGAATCGGTTCGTACTTCACACAAGCTAATTGTTGAATAATATTTTAAACCCAATAGTCTATGAAAAAAATACTTGTCAACTTCGCATTGACCTTCTTCTTTATTTGCTCTATACAAACAATACAAGCACAGAGCTCTTTATATGATGTCAATACACTGCAAAAAATAGAGGTGTATTTTTCAAATCCGAATTGGGATTACAAATTAGATTCATTGAAAAATTTAGATGCTGGTTCCTTAATGGCAGACTGGGTTAAAATAAATGGAATACAATACGATTCTGTTGGTGTGAAGTATAAAGGCAATAGTTCTTATGATTCTACTAAAATAAAAAATCCACTGCACATCACATTGGATAAATATAAAAATCAAAATTATCAAGGGTATAAAGATATCAAGCTGAGCAATGGATATTCCGATCCATCCTTGATAAGAGAAGTGCTGGGTTATTCTATTTTAGGTAATTATATGGATTGTCCGAAATCTAATTTTGCGCAGGTGTATATTAACGGAAATTATATTGGCGTATATTCCAATGATGAGAGTATTGATAAAAAGTTTTGTGCCGATAAATTTTATTCTTCTGCGAATACATTCATTAAAGGCAATCCAATTGTTACGCCAAGTGCTACTACGAAGTGTAATCTAAAATATAAAACGGCTGATTCTAGTGTTTATCAAAACTACTATGAAATAAAATCAAATACGGGCTGGAATGATTTAGTGAAGCTTTGTGATACCGTCACGAATGTGCCCGCCAGTGTAGAAACTACCATGGATATGGATCGTGCAATTTGGATGCTTGCATTCAATAATGTGATGGTAAATTTAGATAGTTATAATGGGGCATTTTGCCAAAATTATTATCTGTATAAAGACAATAACAATCGATACAATCCAACGGTTTGGGATTTGAATATGTGTTTTGGTGGATTTCCTTTCGCTGGTTCTGGTTCTTCTTCATTAGGAACTTTAACCAATATCACAGCCATGGCTCAGCTTGAAATGGACAATCATGCTACGGATAATAATTGGCCTTTGATAAATGATATACAATCGAATTCCACGTATAAAAGAATGTATATGGCACATATTCGTACGATAGTGAACGAACAAATCGCGAATGCGAATTATGTAAACACAGCAACGCAGTTATTAGCCAATATAGATACAGCAGTACTTTCAGATAATAATAAATTTTTTACGTATGCGCAGTTTCAAACCTCAATGAATGCCAATGTTGGTAATATTCCTGGGATAGAAAATTTGATGAGTGCACGATTAAGTTATGTTCAAGGAGATGCGGAATTTATGAAAGTAGCACCTGTAATTTCTGCCACTTCAACTACTACATCTCCTGCATACAATAGCACGATTGTTATTAATGCACAAGTGAGCAACAGCAATAGTGTTACGGTTGGTTACAGATTTGACAAGACAAAAACCTTTCAAAAATTGGTTCTATTTGATGATGGCAACCATAATGATGGTGCAGCCGGTGATAATAATTATGGTGCATCTTTAGTGATGTCGGGTGGACAAATGCAATATTATTTTTACGCAGAAAATACAGACGCTGGCGTGTTCAGCCCTGCTCGTGCGGAACATGAATTTTATAGTTTGAATGCAACTTCGTCTGAACCAACAGCTAATCAAATTGTCATCAACGAATTATTGGCTAATAATGTATCAGATGCCAAGGATGAATACGATGATCATGAGGATTGGGTTGAATTATATAACAATACATCCAGCTTGATGAATTTAAGTAACCTCACACTTTCCAATACACAAAATAATTTATTCAAATGGCATTTCCCACCGAATACAACAATCGCTCCGAATGGATATTTTACCATTTGGACAGATGACGATTCTTTACAACAAATCTTTCATACAAACTTTAATTTGAGTAAAGACTCTGGCATTATTTTATTATCCAATGCTAGTGGTACAATTTTGGACAGCATTACATTTGGCGCACAAGTTGCAGATAGCAGTTTCGGAAGATTACCAAATGGAACGGGCAGTTTTGTTAGAATGCATACCACTTATGGTTATGAGAATAATAATTTTCCAATTGGAATTTCACCAAACCCTGTTAAAAATGAATTTAATGTCTATCCAAACCCGGCCACCAATCAAGTTGTTATTGAGTTTGATGGTTCGCAAAAAATTGTCATTACAGATTTATTTGGCAGAGTAAAAATGGTAAAGCAAGCACAGAATATTTTGTATGTGCCTATTGAAAATTGGATGCATGGAATATATTTAGTGAAGTGTGGGAATACCGTTAAAAAATTAGTAGTGAGAGGGGAGTAGGATCATTGCATGAGTAATTTGTATTTTACCTTTAGAATGAGATTGAAGAATAAATAAGCTATCAAATTGGTTACACTAAATTATTTTATTGGCAAATGGCCTTGGATAGTTTGGCGTTAAGAAAAATGGAGTGGTCGGCGAACAAATCGTCCCTGACTGAGCAACCGACGCAGGAGGATTGTGAGTTTGGACGATTTGCGTCGAGCATGAACATTTTTTAGCTAAACTATCCACAGCCTTGATTTTTTGGTTCTTTTGTATCAAGACAAAAGAACAAAACATGATTAGTAGCAATAAAGTACTAAGAACCCAAATGAATAGAAGTATAAAATTTTATTTCCTTTCTCGATTATATTTGCGAAAGCAATGCAAACCACCGACGATACTTACCAACAAACCCTTTCGTATCTATATGATAAACTGCCTATGTTTACACGCATTGGTGCAGCGGCATATAAAGCAGATTTAAGCAACACAATTTTACTTTGTGAGAAATTAGGTAACCCACATTTGCAATTGAAATGTATTCATATTGCAGGCACAAATGGGAAAGGAAGTACTAGTCATATGTTGGCTTCGGTGATGCAAACGAGTGGTTATAAAACTGGACTATATACAAGTCCCCATATTTCCGATTTTCGAGAACGAATTCGTATCAATGGGGAAATGATTAGCAAAGAATGGCTAATCGATTTTGTCGAAAAAATGAAACCAAGCATTGAAGAAATCCAACCTTCATTCTTTGAAATTACGGTTGCCATGGCGTTTGCTTATTTCGCAGAACAAAAAGTGGATATCGCCGTAATTGAAACTGGTCTTGGCGGATTGTTGGATAGTACAAATATCATTACACCCGAAATTTCCGTCATCACCAATATTAGTTTGGATCATACCAATTTATTGGGCTCCACATCTGCAGAAATTGCAACCCAAAAAGCAGGTATTATTAAGCACAATATACCAGTTGTAGTTGGTGAGAAGCAAACAGAAACAGAATCTATTTTTTTTACAAAAGCCATTCTACAACAAAGCCAAATCTACTACGCAGATAATCTCTACGAAGTAATTCAACGCAAACAAGAAGGTGGTTTATTGCACTTGAAATTGGTGCATAAAACAGCAATGCGCATCATCGATGTGCAATTGGATTTATTGGGTGAATACCAAACCAAGAATGTAAAAACAGTTTTGACTGTTGTCGATTTGCTGCGTACAAAATCATGGCATATTACAGAACAAGATGTTTATCAGGCCTTAAGAACTACAAAAAAACGAACTGGCATTCGAGGGCGTTTTGATGTCATCGAACAAGAACCAAAAATTGTGTTAGATGTAGCACATAATGAAGCAGGACTTCGAGAGGTTTTTGCACAAGTATTGCAAATGAAGTATTCCAAGTTGCATATTATTTGTGGCTTTGTTAGAGATAAAGAAATAGGGAAGGTGCTTCCTTTGTTTCCAAAAGATGCAAATTATTATTTTACACAAGCCAATATGCCTAGAGCCTTACCTTGTACAGAGTTGTTGGAATTGGGAATCGAGCATCAGTTGAAAGGACAAGCATTTCCAGTCATTCAGGATGCTATCCAAAGTGCGATGAATCAAGCAGAGAAAACAGATTTGATTTTAATCACTGGCAGTTTTTTTATTTTAGATGATGCCTATTCATTTTTAATAAAATAGAATGAAGGCTTTCTAAATTGAATGAAGTAAACTACTTTTAGCACATCTAATTCATTCAGTGCATGTCAAAAATCAAAAAAAATAATCCTGTAAAAACAACGGAAAAAGTTGTAACAGCGGAATCGATACTTCCTGTGGACGAAAAGACTTGGTTAGAGAAGCTGACATCTGGGTATCTACCATATTTAATTATTGCTTTGCTTAGTATTGTCCTTTACGCCAATACATTTAAACATCAATTTGCTTTAGATGATGATATTGTTATTTGTAAAAATGAATACGTATTGCGTGGTATACAAGGCTTGCCAGATTTATTTAAAAAAGATTTGTTCGATAGTTTTTATAAACAAATGAATACCACAGCACAGCTTTCAGGTGGACGTTATAGACCCTTGTCTGTGGCTAGTTTTGCCTTAGAACAAGAATGGATAGGCACTAGAGAAGATGCGAAGTTTGAGCCTAATTGTTGGGATGTAAATAAGAATGGCAAACAAGACATAGAAGAAGATGTCAATGGAGATGGACAGTATAATGATAAGGATTATAGGTCACAAGGTTTCACATTACGGCATATAGACAATGTGCTTTTTTATGCATTAGCCTGTTGCATGTTATTCTTATTTTTAAGTACGGTAGTCTTCAAGGAAAAACCAATCTTGGCACTTTTGATTACATTATTATTTTTAGCACATCCAATTCATACCGAAGTAGTTGCGAATGTAAAAAGTAGAGATGAAATATTTTCATTCCTGTTCATGATAGCATCTTTGTTTTTTGCCCATCAATACGATAGCAAAGGAAAAATTAAATTCGTTCTACTTTCCTGTCTTGCATTCTTCTGTGCATTGTTGTCGAAAGAGTATGGTGCTACTTTGCTGGTTTTGATTCCGCTTTCCTTGTATTTGTTTGGAGAAAATGGTTTGAAACTCCGTAAGCATGTTATGTTGTTTGTTGGTATGCTTGTGCTTTTTGGCTTCTATTATAAAATCAGGATAGATGCAATAGGTAATATGGATACGGCCTCTAATTTGCAACTCGGTGAACTCATGAATAATCCGTATTTGTTGGCAACACATACACAAGAAATTGCTACTAAAATATTTGTGTTTTTGAATTATATCTGGAAGTTGATATTTCCAATGACACTATGTTCCGACTATGGATACAATAGTATTCCGTATAAAAACTTATCCGACTTAAGTGTATGGATGAGTGTTATAGCAATATTCGGAATGGTCATTGGCGGAATAGTAGGATTAGTGAAAAAAAATTGGGTTGCGTTTGCGCTTGCATTTTATTTGCTGAATATTTTATTGGTTACCAATTTGATTTTTAATGTAGGTGCTACGATGGGTGAACGTTTAGCGTTTCATTCTTCTTTAGGTTTCTGTATGTTGCTTGGTTATGCTTTGTATTGGATAGGGCAAAAAGTGAATGTAACTGCTGCTTCCAAAATTGCACTTTTTATTACAGTGCCTATTTTATTTTTATATTCTGTCAAAACGATTGCAAGAAATAATGCTTGGAAGAATGATATTTCATTGGCTTTGACAGATGTGGAAATTAACCCAGAAAGTATTTCATTAAATGGGAATGCTTGTTCGCGATACATCGATTTGTCGGAATGGCCTATCAATAAACCAAAGGAAAAGGAGTATTTTTTGAAAGCGGTAGAGTACGGTAAAAAATCCATTGCGCTACATCCGAGTTTTGTGAATGGGTATTTGAATTTAGGTATCGCTTATGCTAAATTAGAACAGTATGATAGTGCGAAAAAATGTTGGGATATTGCTTTCAAAATCTATCCGCATCATCCAAGTAAAACGACTTATTACAATATGTTGGCAGAAGTATATTATCAAAAAGGATTCAAATTAGGTGGTGAAAAGAAATGGGCTGAGGGCTTGGTTTTTCTTCAAACTGCGATAGACATAAATCCTACAAATGCTAGGTATTGGTACGATTTGGGCGGCTTTGCTTATAACGCACAAAATTTTGCAAAGGCAAAAGAAGCATGGACAAAAGCCTATGAATTAAATCCTAAGGATACGAATATAATTAAGGTGCAGCATGTGTTTCCGTGATGGGATTTTTAAGACAATAAGAGGTAGATATGGTGAGAGTGATTAATTGTATAAATACAAAATAGGTTATGAAAATTGTAACCTGGAATTGTAATGGGGCATTAAGGAATAAGTTTGAACATCTTTCAGAACTTGAGGCAGACATTTATATAGTCCAAGAATGTGAAAACCCAGCATTGGCGAAACATCAGCAATATGTTTCTTGGGCAGAAAATCATTTATGGAAGGGGGATAATAAAAATAAAGGCATTGGAATTTTTGCAAAAAATAGAACAACAATAGAATTGATTAATTGGAGTCCAACTTACAAAAATCATGATGTAAAGCACTTCTTGCCATGCTTGGTAAATAACGATTTTCAGTTGATCAACATTTGGACGAGTCAAAACAAATCACCAAACTTTGCGTACATTGGTCAGTTGTGGAAATACTTAGAAATAAATAAATCAAATTTTAAGAAAATTATTCTAGCTGGTGATTTTAATAGCAATACCATTTGGGATGAATGGGATAGATGGTGGAATCATTCAGATGTTGTAAACGATTTATCAAAAATGAACATTAACAGTTTGTACCATGGTCAAGTTAATGAGGAGCAAGGAAAAGAATCAAACCCAACTTTTTTTCTGCAAAGGAATAAATCAAAGCCATATCATATTGATTATATTTTTGCTTCCAAAGAGATTGAAAATAATTTGAAGAATTTCGAAATTGGAGACATGGAAAAATGGTTGAGATATAGCGACCATCTTCCTGTAATTTGTGAACTTAATAATTTTAGATAATGAAATTTGGAAAGACAATTTTCCTATCTGTTGGTGGCATAGACCAAAAATATATTACAGTTTTGGGGATACGAACCGATAGGACAAACATTTGAAAAATAAAGTCTTACTTTTACGGAGATAAAAAAATAGTATATGCTGTATGGATATATAAATATTGACCCGGAAATAATGAGTGGAATGCCGGTGTTTAATGGAACAAGAGTTCCCATTCAAAACTTATTTGATTACATTGAAGGTGGTGATGACCTTTTGGAATTTTTGGATGATTTCCCATCTGTAACAAAAGAGGCAGTGATAGCCGTACTTGAAATGGCCAAAAATAGCATTACAAAAGAAAAGATACTTCATGAGAATTTTGCTTGATGAAAGTTTGCCAAAAAAACTTAAAAAGGAATTTGGTCCAGAGCATGAAGTACTATCGGTAAGAGATATGAAATGGTTAGGAGAAAAAAATGGAATTCTACTAAAGCATATGATTGAAAATCGCTTTGAACTATTCGTAACCGTGGATAGGAATCTCCAATATCAACAAAATCTTGAAAGATTGCCTTTGACAATAATTGTTCTTAGTGCAATCAATAATAGACTTGAAACACTTTCTGCTTTGATTCCTAAAATATTTGAACGAATTAATTTGAATGTAATAGACAATGTTATTGAGATTAGTTAATCAGCCAACTGTTCACTTGTGTTTAAAGGAAAGATTGGTTTTAGTTTAGGCGCTAAAGGTCAATACTGATGCTGTTTGTTTTGACTATCGTTTGGTGTCCCACCAAACGAAATTTTTGAAAGTTGGTTGGTGGGACACCAACCAATAGAACAATGTTCAAATCATATCAATTAAACCACAACATCTTGTCTTCTTCCATCCACCCACAACTCCACTTGCACTTTTATCCAAATGAATAATACGCCAAGTGTCTTTATTTTATAAGGTTCGAAAAAATTATTTTTCCAGTCTTTGGGCATCACATCCGTTGGCGAAAGGATCGTACAGATGAACATAAAAAGAAGTAGAAAAATATCTAGCTTCTTTGGTTTCTGTTTCATAGCAAACCAAATAGCACAGCCCGTTACCGCAATGATATACGTTGCCGATTCTGCCATCTGGTTGAAGATAACCAAGAACATCAACAAGGAGGTCATAAATAGAAATTGAAAATTTTTCTCTTGATTTTTTTTGTATTGAATCAATGGTAAAAGGGTCATTCCTAAACCTAAACATTGCACCAAAGTGAAATTGGGTTGTATACCAAACCAAGTTTGCATGAGCCCCATTACCGATAATTGAATACTGGTTTGATACGCCGTAACACTATCCAACCAAGATTGATGCATGGTACAAAACGAATGCCATGGAATGACAACTAAAGGAATGAATGCAAGCACTAAAAAACAAACACTTGAATAGGCAATGAATTTTATTTTTTGATTTGTAAATAAAAAAAAGATGCCTGCGGCGAATGCATATATTTTGATAAAACCAGCAAAGACAATGGCTGTAGCTGCACCAAATAATTTCCGTTGATGAAGCAATACCATTCCCCAAACAATTAAACCAGCTATGAGTGAATTACTTTGTGAATTAATCATGGCTGTTATACACTCCATCACCACAATGGCTATGCTAATATAAAATGCCTTGTCTCTATTTTTAAAAAGCTGTCGAAGGCCAGTAAATAAAACAAGGATATTGAGATAATTCCACAGCATTAATCCGAGCCAATTGGGAAGATAAGCAAGTATGCCGAAGCACAATGCAAATGCTGGCGAGTAACGATAATAGTCTACAAACTGCAGCGGATAAGCTTGGTAAATATCTTTGTCGTGCAATAAATTGAAAAATGATTCTTTGTAAATCATGTAATTATTGATCGTACTGCCACCAACGCCAATACCAGAATGATTGAAGCGAAGTAAAGTAATGATGATGACCAATACTATACAGGCAGCATGAAATGTTTTATCGACGGTTTCTTTGCGCATAAGATTGTAAAAAGTGGTGTATGGTAGAAAATTCACCTTTTGTTTTAAGCCAAGTACAATAAGCCATAAAACGTTCTTGTAATGCGGTATGATCGATTCGCTTCACGTAAAATGGTAACTGATAAGAACGTAAATCACAAAACTCCCAAGGATGGAAATACAATACAAGATAGCCATCGTGTTGTAATACATTACTTGTCCATCTTTTAATCAAGCTCATTGGAAGGTTTTTAAACAATAACCAGAACAGTGGTATCCGTAATCTTGGCGTAACACTTGCTGGTATAATGGTCAAATTGTTTTTTTGATGTATGGTCCTTGGCTGCGATAAATGATTGTATCGACCAGGTAAATAAGTTGGATTAGAAGTGGCATCAAATTCAAATCCATTTTCTGAAAGAACAAGGTGATTGATAGGTGCCATGCGCGGTGAACGGTAACCATATACTTTGTCTTGCGTGATGGATTCTAAAATTTGTTTTGATTGTAAAATTAAACTTTCATCCGCATCGCCATGCGCATAACCATGTGAGGCGATTTCATTTTTTTTACTCAATTGTTGGATGAGTGCAACATTATTTTCTGCAAATAATCCTGTTGTAAATAAGGTAGTTGGAATATCTAATGTCAATAGCATTTGTTGCACAATATGTAATCCTTCTGTGCCTATTTTTAATTGTTCCGCCATGGAAATCTGTGCGCCGTATTCATTCGGAATATCAAATTCTTCAACATCAAAAGTGAGTAATATTTGTTTCATTAGGCTAATCGAGAATACATGCTTTTCATTGTCAAATAAGGGTAAAAATAATCCGAAAGATGAGGAAGTCAATTATATTTTAGGGAATAATAAGATGGGATAAAATATTTTTACTTCTAGGCAAGAAAAATCTGTTCATAAACAATCCATAGTTTTTACAATCTTCCGCGCACTTTTACAGAGGAAAGGTTATTTTTGTTTTTAGAATTCGAACTAATGACAGAAAACAATATCGTACTTCAATTGCGTAATGCACAGATATATCAAGGGGGACAGCTTATTTTGAGTAATGTAAATTTATCCGTTCAAAAAGGGGAGTTTGTATATTTAATTGGGAAAACCGGAACTGGTAAATCCAGTTTGCTAAAAACTTTGTATGGCAATATTCCATTATTGCAAGGTGAAGGGGAAGTGTGCGGTTTCAATTTACGTGATTTAACATGGAAAAATGTGCCTTTTCTTCGTCGAAATTTAGGTATTGTATTCCAAGATTTTCAATTGTTGACTGATAGAAATGTACATGATAATTTGATGTTTGTGTTGCAAGCAACTGGTTGGGTAGATAAGAATTTAATCAATGAAAAAATAAATAGTGTATTGGGTAAGGTTGGCTTGAAAGGAAAGGGTGGAAAAATGACCTATGAAATGAGTGGAGGCGAACAACAAAGAGTGGATATTGCTCGTGCATTACTGAATAATCCAAAGTTGATTTTGGCCGATGAACCTACTGGTAATTTAGATCCAGATACTTCTGATGAAATTATGTTGTTGTTGCATTCTATTTGCGCCGATTACGGAACTGCTATTATTATGGCAACACATGATTATAGTATTATTCAAAAATTCCGTTCTCGAATTATTCGTACCGAACATGGTAAAGTATTCGATAATGCTAGTGTAACGTACTAATTATTTTCTGCGCATTTAATGCATTCGAAAAAGCTTGTAATAACTGTTTTCGCTTTTCTTTGTCTGCTTCTGTAAATGGTATTTTCATATACGTAGCAATTTGTTTTTTGAAATCATTTGCGTCTTTTGCAAGTATCACTGCGTCTTCTAAGTCTGAACCAATAAGCATTTCAGCGTTAGCAATACAATGCCTTCCAGCGAAAAGGGCATGCAATAATTTCAATTTTAATCCAGTAGTTTGAAAGCTGGGCAATACATGAATGTGTGCATGGCGTATCCATTCATTCAATTCGGTATCGCTTGGGTTTGCCATAATTTGGATATTTTTAGATTGCAAGTGCATCAAATTTTTACTTGGATTCTTACCAGCAATTACCAATGGGAAATCCGTATTTGCAAATACTTCTTGGATTAAAAACAGGGCTGCTTTTTCATTTTCAGCAATTTGTAAATTACCATGATACAAACAATAATTTCCCTGACCTATGGCAGAAATAACTTCTGTAAAAGGGTGAAATGCAGCAGTGTACATTACAGGTAGTTTTGGATAGAGATTTTGAAAAAAAGAGGTATCGTGTTTTGCAATGGGAAACAAGCCTTGTGCATGTTGTAAGGACTTTTCATAAATAGCCAAGCGATTGGATTCCCAAGCATAATAAATTTTTTTTAAAAGTCGTTTTGTGTTATTCGATAACTGCGCATAATAGGCAGACTCTACATTATGCGTACGAATTAATTTATGTCGTTTGTCTAGCTTGGGGTTATTCAAAAAGTAAGTCGTATGTATGCCTTCAAATAAAATGGGCGCATCATCCATACATAAATTTTTTAATAATTCTGGATGAGATCTCGACGAAACAATATAGGGCAATGAAGCATGCAGACCTCTCCAGCCAGTGGTTCTAGGATAATAGAAAATTTTACTACAGTATTTTTCTAATTCTATATTGGGTTGTCGCTCGCCATATTGAAAACAATGGATAGTAATGTCCATGCCCGCTAGGTGTAAAGCTTTCAGACGATAAAATGCATCTATTACACCGCCATAATCTGCAGGAAAAGGAATGTCCCAAAAGACGATATGTAGTTTATTCTCCAAGCAGTTTTCTGTATACGTGAATTAATTTTTTTTCTTCTTCTTGCCAACAATATACTTCTCGTGCGGCCAAGCAATTCTGACGCATGGTTGTATGTAAACTTTCATTTTGCAATAAAGTCTGGATGGCATTTACTAGCGTTGATTCATAAACATCTTCTACTAAAGTTGCGATTTGAAATTGCTTATTCACCTGTACATATTCGGGATAGGCAACACAAATTTGTGGTACACAAAAATGCATATAATCAAAGAAACGATTTGCCATCGAGAGGTAATTGCTTTTTCCTTGATTGGTAAACAAGGTAATGCCAATATAGGCATTGCGCGTAAAAGCCTTGAGCGCATTGGGTTCGATATGTCCTTTGCAAATTATTTTATCCTGTAGTTGATGCTGAATGATTAAAGCTTTTGCTTGTTCGAAAAAATTCCCTTCCCCACAAATAATCAGTTTGCAATCAATGTGACGCATAGCTGGTATAAGTGTTTCAAAGCTTCGCCCTTCATTCACTGCACCTTGATATAAAATATATTTTTCTTCGCTGGGTTTGAAACTCAATTTTTCTAAAATAGTTGCATTCCTCACCACTTCATACTGTACTCCATATTTTGTGTAAAATTCTTTGGCATAAAAATCGCCAATGGTATATCCGATTGGAAATTTTGGTACCGCAAATTTTTCTATCCACAACCAGATTTTAAAAATCATTGGCCTCGATACAATTTCTTCCATTTCACAGAATAGTTCATGTGCATCATATACACGTTTTTTGTTACGGATTTTAGACGCAAATAAATTCGGTAAAATGGTATCTAAATCAATGGCGCAATAAACATCTGTTTGTATTAAAAGAAGATAGAAAAACAAGCGAATATTGTATTCTATGTAAAATAGTTTTCCCTTTTCGAATAAACAAAATAGTCTTTTTTGTTGGAAAGCTTTTTCTCTTAATGGGAGTGATTTTTTTCTTTTTCTCCCAACCAATAATACCTCGTAACCTGCGACAGACAAGGAGTTGCAGATGCGCATCATCCGTTGGTCGAAGTTTAAATCATTTGTGACGGTACACACAATTTTCTTTACTGCCATGTGGGACTAAAATATATTTTTTGATCTCCTATCCAAGTGTATGGTGGTTCGAAACCAGGCATATAGGTCGCTCTAATATGTCTATCCATTTTATCTGCGTCCCAATGTAAGTCTATGTTTTTAATCGTTTGTATTTCTTTTCTATAATGCATCGAAGTTCCTCGAGTTGCAAGGTAGGTTTCTTGCGGAATCGCTACATAATTTCTTTTCAGTATTTGTTCCAAACTAGTTTTGAATAATTGCAAAGAAGCATCATAAGTGAGTTGATACAATTGATGTACCCAGCATTTGTTGGGAATCGGAAATCGTGCTTCAAATAATATATCGCCATGGTCTATTCGTTCATCCATTTGATGAATAGTGCACCCAAATTCTTGTGCATCGTCCAAAATGGCAAATGAAAATTGATTACAGCCTCTGTATTCTGGCAATGGTGCCATGTGTAAATTGAAGGCTAAAATATTTGCTTGCGCAATATTTTCTTTTTTTAAAATTTCATGATATTGAACCGAACAAATAAAATCTGCTTTTGGCATGTCAGCCAATGTTTCAAAAATAGGAATATGATTTGCTGTGGCTAATTCTTTTATGCTCAAGGATTTATCAAATGTGGCATTGTCATTGCTTAGTATACCGAGGATGTCTAATTGTAGTGCATTGCTTTGTTCGATTAAATATTGCAGACAAGCATAGCCTATTGGTTTAGAACCTAAAAAGAGGATAGACTGTTTTTTCATCGGGTAAAAATAATCAACTATTTTAGTTATTTTCGACACCTTGAAAATACTTATCCTAACTGCCCGTATTCCTTATCCACTTAGAGATGGTGGTTCTATTGCCATGAACCAAACTATAGAAGGCTATCTGGAGCAAGGTTGTGATGTGAGCTTATTGGCTATGAATACGTCTAGGCACTGGGTTGAAGAAACGTCCTTGCCGGAAATGTATAGTCAATTAAAACATTTTAAGACGGTATATGTGAAGACGGATATCAATCCATTACTTGCATTTATTAATTTATTTTCAGACAAGTCCTACAATCTATCTCGTTTTGTCAACAAACAATTTGAACAAGCTTTAGTTGAGTTGTTGCAACAGGATCAATTTGATATCATACAATTTGAAAGTATTTATGTCTCTTCGTATTTGGCAGTTGCCAGAAAGTATTCGGAGGCTAAATGTTATTGTCGCGTGCATAATATTGAGCATTTTATTTGGCAAGCTCTTGCTGATCATGAGAAGTCATTTTTAAAAAGAAAGTATTTACTTCTATTAACCACGAGATTGAAAGTATATGAATTGGATATACTCACGAAATTTGATTTATTGCTTCCTATTTCTAAAACAGAGGAGCATTTTTTAATCAGCAATAAAATTAATAATTGTTATTACTTGCCATTTGGTGTTGCTGAATCTAGTTCGCCTCCTGCAGTTAGTTTTGAAGCAAATTCGTGTTACCATATTGGCAGCATGGATTGGGCGCCCAATATGGAAGGTATACTTTGGTTTTTGGAAAATGTTTGGAGTAAAATGGAATTGGAATCTTCAGATATCAAATTTTATTTGGCAGGGAAAAATATGCCACAACCCCTCTTTGCAAAAAGTAATGCACGATTAATTATACTCGGCGAAATTGATGATATAGTTTCCTTTAGTTTGGAAAAAAATATTATGATAGTTCCCTTGCTTTCAGGCGCAGGTATACGAATCAAAATTATTGAAGCAATGGCATTAGGCAAAACCATTATCACTACAACTGTTGGTATTGCTGGTATTGATGCCATTCATGGTCAGCACATTTTGATTGCTGATACAGCAGAAGAATTCATACAGCAAATTCATTTTTGTTTTGAACAACCGAAAAAAGCCAAACAGATAGGGGATAATGCGCAACAATTTGTGCGAAGATATTTTTTAAAACAAAAAATGTATAGTGACTTAATTCAACATTTTAACGCATTGACCTAATCCTGTGACAAGAAAAAAAATCGCTATCCTTTTATCTCGTTTTCCTTTTCCATTAGACAAGGGCGATAAATTGCGTGCTTATCATCAAATTAAATTTATAGCACAATATCATGATGTGTATTTATATGCTTTGACAGAAGGAAATATTTCTGATGAATGGTTAAATGAACTAAAACCATATTGTCGAGAGATGAAAATTTATACCCTAAATAAATGGCAAATATTTATGCAATCCTGTTTGGCAATTTGTAAAGGTTATCCATTGCAAGTAGGTTATTTTTTTAATCCATTTATCAAAAAATTAATACAGCAAGATATTACACAAGTAAAACCAGATACGATTTATTGTCAACTTTCGCGCATGGCATTATACGCGAACGATTTGCCTTATCGAAAAGTGATTGATTTTCAAGATGCGTTTTCTATGAATTATGCTAGGATTCAAAAACAAGAGAACGGGATTAAAAAAGTATTTTATGCTTGGGAAAGCAAGCGAATGCAAGCCTTTGAAAAGTTGATGTTACAATGGTTTGATGCTTGTACCATTATTTCTGCCTTTGACAAAGCAAATATCAGTATCCAGCCCAATAAGTTAGAAGTGGTTGCCAATGGGGTAGATAATAATTATTTCAAACCTATGCAAACGGATAAGAAATATGACATTTTGTTTCTAGGGAATTTATCTTATTTGCCGAACAAAAATGCTGTTCAATATTTGGTTGAAAAAATAATGCCTCTTCTAATCCAAAGAAAAGCGAACATCAAAGTGAATATCGCTGGTGGTTCTACTTTGTCAGAAAATAGTAGAATGAATACACCACAAATAAATTATAGTGGTTGGGTAAAAGATAGTCGAGTGGCTTATGCTGAAACTGTTCTTTTTGTTGCTCCTCTTTTCACTGGAGCAGGATTGCAAAATAAATTATTGGAAGCGATGAGTATGGGTATTCCTTGCATAGCTACTTCTATTGCCAATGCGTCATTACATGCTAAACCAAATGAAGAAATCATGATTGCAGATGATGCAGTAGCCTTTGTTGATTGTATTATGTATCTCCTGGAGAATGAAGAAAAACGCAGACAATTACAAGTCAACGCTGCGAAATTTATACAAGACAATTATAGTTGGGATAGTGTCAATCAAAGATTGTTGGCATGTTTGTGAAAGGCATAAGGGGTAAGGCGTAAGGCGTAAGATATAAGACGTAAGGTGCAAGTCGTAAGGTGTGAGGCGCAAGGGTTGGTCTCATCTCGCAACTCACTTCTCACATCTCACATCTCACTACTCAATACTGTCTACTTAGTCACTTAGTCAAATGCTTGTGTTGAGTGAAGTATAATATTGGAAATACTAAAGCTAATAGCAATCCAATCAAATTTTTCCAATCATGGAAGTAGCCAGATCCTAGGATAATGACACTGCTTAATAATGGAAGTAATTCGCCAACGACGTAGAGGATAAAGCCCATTTTTATTTAATTTTCGCATCAGCATAGCACCTACAAAACAAAGGATGATACCCACAAATGCAATCAACATAATCGTTGTAGTATTTGCACAAATCAATTTTAATTGATCTAATTCTTCTTCTTTCATTTTACCCGTTTCTTCTATGGTATCTATGAATTTACAACCTAGTGGTAGCATGAAAGTAGAAATTGCACCAAGTCCACATCCGATGAAAGTCAGGATAGTCAAGACATTGAGCATAGTAGGTAATTTTTTGCTTGGATAATCTGACACATTACTTGTGTCTTGCATTTCTTGAATGTCTGACATTATTTTTAATTTTATGCGGAAGAAAAAATTTGAGATTATAAATATAGATAAAATATTGGAACGCAAAATTATTTGCAAACAAATTTTCAGCTCAATAAATTGAACGTGCAATTCGAGTATTTACAGTCGCAATTTTTTTTATTTAAAATAGAGCATGGTATTTTAGTAAAGCATTAATTTTTTTTGCAAAAAATCAACACTTACTTTCGCACCCTTATCTGTAAGCTTTCATGTTGTATCCTTTTGTCAGTCTGGTCATCCCTTGTTATAATGAGGCTGAACGTGTTCCTTTATTGTTTTCCGGTTTGCAAGAATTTCAGCATGCGTGGTTAGGTAAGATGGAAGTGATTTTAGTAGATGATGGAAGCACCGATGCAACAGCAGATTATATACAAACCCATCCTCTTTTCATCGCTTTGCAAAGTGAACATAAAATACATTTGATTCAACAAAAAAATCAAGGGAAAGGCGCAGCCTTAAAGGCGGGTGTACAATTAGCAAAAGGCGATTTTGTATTGACCTTGGATGCCGATATGGCAACGCGTCCAATCGAATTGTTGATCTGGTTGAAATGGAAGCAAACATTTAGTACGCAAGAAATATTAATTGGCTCGCGCGAATTGAAAACTTCAGATGTGAACGATTTAGATCATCGAAAATGGATTGGTAACGTTTTTAATTTGATCATTCAAAAGCTTACCCATTTGGATATGCAAGATACACAATGTGGATTTAAATTGTATCCCATGGCAATAGCAAAACCTCTTTTTGAAAATCTGCAAACAACAGGATGGGCGCATGATGTAGAATTATTGGTCAAAGCAAAGAGAATGGGTTGTCCAATTATGGAAATGCCAATAACTTGGAAAGCAATACCAGGAAGCAAAATAAATATTTGGAAAGATAGTATTATCATGTTTTTTGAAGTGCTCAGAATATCCAGAATGAAATAATATTTGCTTCTCCAGTTTGTTCATCTTACTTTTATCTCAAACCAATTCGAATACTTTGATAGAAAAAAAAATACAATCCGAAAATGAAGTCCGTGCGATATTAGCTGGATGGTTACCACAAGGCAAAACAGAAGCCCATATAACAGAGTACTTAGATGAACTTTCCTTTCTGGCAGAAACAGCTGGAGCAATAGAAGTCAAGCGATTTTATCAAAAGCTGGACCATCCTGATAGTAGAACTTTTTTAGGAAAAGGAAAATTAGAAGAGATTAGAAAATATATCAGTAGTAACGCCATCGATTTAGTCATTTTTGATGATGAATTATCGGGCTCACAATTGCTCAATATCGAAGATGTATTGAAATGTAAAATCATAGATCGAAGTGATTTGATTTTAGATATTTTTGCTTCAAGAGCCAAGACAGCACAAGCTAAAGTGCAAGTTGAATTGGCACAATACCAATATATTTTACCTCGTTTGAAAGGGATGTGGAAGCATCTGGAAAGACAAGGTGGTGGTATTGGTTCAAGAGGTCCAGGTGAAACGGAAATTGAAACAGATAGACGTATCGTTAAGGATAAAATTTCTTTGTTGAGAAAGCGACTTTTAGAGATTGATAAACAGTCGCAAACCCAACGGAAAGAACGTGGCGAATTTATTCGTGTGTCCTTAGTGGGTTATACAAATGTTGGCAAGTCGACGATCATGCAAATTATCAGTAAATCAGAAGCATTTGCGGAAAATAAACTCTTTGCCACACTAGATACAACAACCAGAAAAGTAGTATTTGAACGTACGCCATTTCTCTTGAGTGATACAGTAGGCTTCATTCGTAAGTTGCCGCATCATTTGGTGGAGAGTTTCAAAAGTACTTTAGACGAAGTGCGCGAAGCGGATATCTTATTGCATGTGGTAGATATTTCTCATCCGCAATATGAAGACCAAATTGCTGTAGTTAAAAATACTTTACATGAATTAAAAGCAGACGATAAGCCAACTTTATTGGTATTTAATAAAATGGATTTGTATGAAAAAAATACATTTGATGAATGGTTGGATGATGAGGTAAAAGAAGATTTGATGGGCCAATTGAAAAAACATTGGAACAATGAAACCCAACATAATACCGTATTTGTATCGGCAACAGAAAAACAAAACATAGAAGGATTACGCACGTCAATACTGGATAAAGTGCGTGAGATGTATGGCATACGCTATCCATATAAAACTAGTTTTTATGAATAATCCACTAACAATTTGGATGAAGTAATTATTTTTTAGAAAAATAGTTGGTAGATTTCATTTTTTGGCTATTTTTGCGCTCCAATTGACACTCTTCCTTAGCTCAGTTGGTTAGAGCATCTGACTGTTAATCAGAGGGTCTCTGGTTCAAGTCCAGAAGGGAGAGCAGGATAGCAAAGGGTTTCAAGCAATTGAGACCCTTTTTTTATTTTCATTTGCATAATATTTGCATAAAAATCAACCCTATTTTATTTGAATTAAAACATTGCAGTGTGTATCTTACGTGAAATTCATACCATGAAAAGAATAATTATTTCTATCGCTGTTGTTTTGGCTTTTTCTAGTTGTAAAAAATCTTATCAATGTAACATTACAAACGCTCAAATACCAGAAGCTCCACTTCAAACGAAAAAGTTTTATAATGATAAGGCAATGCATCAATGGGAGGAACGCAATTCTGTAAATGGTCAATATGCACATTGCTACTAGTATCATCTTATTAATTGCGTTAAATCTGTTGACGCGGTTGCTAGTAGCTTGAATTGTGTTTTTACACATCTCTGGTATAGTGCCTATTGCAAAAAAATGTCTACTTGTTCAAAAGAAAAATTACTGAAACTAAATAAATATTAAAGCACTATTTCTATATTTTCAAAATATGTAGGGTTCAATATTATTTTTTTCATTTTACTCTTAACATCATTTGGCAAATTGCTTAAATCTTCAAAACTCAATTTAAGGCTATTAAATTGGATGAAATTGTTTTGGTGGTAGTTGCTTTGTTGAATTTCATTTGTAGGCTTAAAATAGTCTAAATACACTTTGCAGGCTTTAATATCTCCCTTTTCACATAAATTCAAAACCTTTGCGAGCACTCGGTCAACCATAAATTTATATTTTTCAGTTTCATGTATAGCCAAATCATGTTCTTTAAACTCTCTAAGGTGCTTGTAAATTGTTTCTTCACTCAATCCACATTCACTGGAAATTTCTGTTGTGGTCGGCATCCTATTATATTCTTGCATTAATTTGCTTATGCTTGCAATTATATTAACATGATTTTTTTGCCATGTATAATTTCTCATCTGTACGTAAAAATCATTGTCTTTAGAAATGTTTATACTATCCAAATAAGTAAAAAATGCTTCTACTGCTCTGTCTATTTCATAAGTCCTTTTGTTGGCGTATGCTTCATTTATTGCGTTATTAAGTTCCGTTACGCGTGTACGTATTTCCTCAACTTTTTTCAAGTTTTCTGGATCGGTCCTATCTATTAAATTTTTGTTTGAAATTGCCATTGTTGTTTTTTTTAAATGTTGAAATTGAGATTATACCAAATAATAAATTCATCAAATGAAGTTGCTATAAAATAATAACCACCTGCTTTTATTATTTGTTGCTGGTATTTTTTTTGTTCTTCGCTTTGGCGGTCCTTACCAATTTTGATTTCTATTTTTACACTTTTGCCTTGGATGGTTGCGCTTACATCAGCTGTGCCTTTCTGCATACTACTTTTGATATACCTGCCATTTACCCACCGCGAAATATTATTGATTCGTTCGGCATGATGATTTTTAAATTTTAAAAAGTCAATAATGCATTTTGTTAATCCGTTTGCCTTCATGTCTGAATGTGTATATTTTGGAATACTAATTATAGGAAATGAAGGATATTTTTCATGTGTATACGCTTCGTGCAAACTGTTCATTAATTTTCTATTTTCTCTATGCATTTTTTATAATATTGAATTGATTATGTTGATGAAAATATTTTTTTCGCTTTCTATATCATCTTTTTTAAATTTCTTTTTTAAGTATCTTATTTAATACCTTATTAGAGTATCTTATTTAAGGTGCTGTTATGTTGCTGTTGTGGATGGTGTTATGTTGCAAGAAGGTTGCATTATGTTGCTGTTGTTGGTGCTGTTAAATTCAATTCAATTTTTGCCTTTAATAATGCATCCCTTTTAAGATTTTTCAGCTTATTATTCTTAGTGCTTTTTTTGCCATTTAAACAAACTTTTGCAAGTACTTCGTGTGATACTGTAAAAGATAAGTAGAACCCCCTGCAATGGTCTGCAAATAGCTTTAAACCCCAATTCATTTGCAATTCTAATAGGACCTTGTCGATATGATATCGTTGCAAGTATTTACTTTGAACAGGGTTTAAAGAACCAGGCACTTCCTTTATACTACTATAGCCAAACATACGCGCATGAATAAATGCTTTGTTGGTCTTGCAATAGGACTTTGTTCCTAATATTGAACGTATGGCGCAAAAGGCACAAAAGGTTGCAATTTGAAATTCATCTTTTGAATTCTTGTAATAATCAAAAATGATTGCTTTGTTTATTCCAGTAGTTGGCGTGTTCGATGCAATACTATTTTCAATCTGCTGGCTGTTTTCAATACTTTTCTTTGCATTGCCTAATGTTATGCCTAGATCTTCATCGGCTACATGATTCATTATTTCAACATTGACTTTCTTGTAATCCCGTTGTGCCTTTAGATAAACAGAATAGTCAATAATTTTATCCATACTGTCTTTAGGGACAATGAATGCAGTTCGAAGTAAGGCAATTGGAAAGTTTAAATACTTAGTCATTTGCAAACAATTCTAACTGGTTACTCTTAGTAGCAAATTGTTCATTGGTAGTGTAGATATTCGCGCGGTGTTTAGTAATACTGCAATACTTTTTACCGACTTTGTACAATTTATTGTTTTGCCTTAGCATTCTACAATACCAGCAAATATTTTCTCTCATTATTCCTGTTGCATTGTCGCATTCCTTCATAGTTTTAGGACCGTCATAAAGTGATTGAAATACTTTTTGCAACTGGTCTAAATGTTGATTACTTTCGCCTTGATTTCCGTTGGGGGTGTGAATGCTACTAACCATTTATTCCCCCTTTTTTCTTTTTAGAAACTAGAAAACTATCAGCTGTTGAAGTTGTTTCTTCTTGTAGTTCCGCTTTGGTTTTGCGCCTGTGGCTTTCAAGCCATGTGTCTATGGCATCTTTAGAAAATATTAATTTTTTACCCTGCTTCATGTTGGGGATTTCACCTCTATGTACAAGACCGTAAATTGTTGCCTTAGCTGGATGGTGTGGCAGGTAGTCGCAAAGTTGGTTAATATCAAACCATTGGCAGGACTTTGTTTGTGTGTGGGCACTTTTTTCAAGTAATAGCCTAAATTTTTCGTTTGTGTCATCGACAAACATCGCAAAAGCTTGGGGTAATGTTTCTAAAGTAATTTGCATAATCTTAAATCTTTTAATTAATAAAGACCCAAGATTAAGAAGTTGAAAAAGTGAAAAAAGTAATGAATTTAGTGAAATGCTAGAATGCTTATTGTTATTAGGTTTTACTTAATGAATACTTATAAAGATTGTTACTGAAAACATTACTTTCATCAATTATTTGGTCCTGAAAAATAGTAAATAATTGTCTGTAAAATTGTAAATATTCGATAGTGATAATGTCGTTTGTATGCGAACGCCAAATTTCGCCTAATGCGAACGCAAATTTTCTAATGTAGCCACTTTTAACGAAAATTATTTTCTCTATTTTAATAGGCTTCTTTGATATAAATTTATGGATTAATTCAACTGATTTTTGGTAGTCGGCTTCAGTATTGAAGGCTGGCTTATATTGCTTGAACTCATTTGCAATTTTTCCTAATAAAAAATCAGGTTCTTCAAATTGTGTATTGTTATTTCTTAATTCTTTAGTTGATGAAGTTTCTTTTATTTCTTCAATTTTACTTTTACAATATTCTTCCACTCTATTAAAAATGTCATAATGCAATTCAGGTGGACCTTTTTCAGTCATCCACTTAATAAAGCCATTGTAAAATTCATTCCCTTTAATCTGGCTTTCATTTTGTTTTAATTCAATATATCCCAAATTAATAGGGGTTTGTTCTGTATGTTCTGTATTGTCACCTTGTGGATAGAATAAGCGGTTTGCAATGTCTTTGTAAATTCTTGTAACATTTTGCAATATTGCTTCATCCTTCAATAAATTAAATAATTCTATAAATTCATTTGGGGTATCTAATATTATTTCCCATGCTTTATATCTCCTTCCTTGAAATAAGCCATTATCATAAATTGTTTCTTTATGTACCTGAGCTTTACCATATTTTTGCGTTTCTTCATTCATGTGATATGAGATGCAAAATCCGGTTTAAGTTGACCACCCCCCACCGGTTGAAACTGACCACCCTTCGCCGGTTCAAATTGACCAGTGCTGACCGGTTCAAATTGACCACCTGAAAGAGGGTAATATTTTGATGGATTATTTGCGGTCATTTAGGATTAAA
>CANJRV010000032.1 GCA_947476825.1 Bacteroidota bacterium
ATAAGTACAAGAAGACGTTTACCGATCAGTTCACCATGCTTGCGTTGAAGTGATCGAAGTTCGGGGATTGTTTCTGTAATTGTAATTTGAAGTGGTAAAGCCATGTTATATTTATTATATAGTCCAAATATAATACAAAAAAAACTAATTCCAAATATTTGGACTACTTATTATTTATAATTGGTATAATGTATAGACAAAATACTTTGTAGAAAACCTTAATTTTTACAACATAAATTACACTTTCAATCGTTTAGAATGAACAATTTTTAGCACAAAATAAAATTTAAATTGTGGCGTTGTCTAAAGCCTATATGTATTTTGAATAAAATGGCATTAAAAAGTTCAAAAGAATTTAAACCCTTACACTCATACCTATAGCAAATACTAGATAGCCTATCATCAAAAAAAATCCCAGTATTTTACAACACTAGGATTTAATAATTTATGAATAGATCTATTTATCGAATACCAAAGGCATGATTAATCCAGAGCCAAAAAGCACCATCAGCTAAGAATGCGATAATAAACCAGAAAAATAAAGTCAATGGAATTAAAATGGTTGAAATCATATTTTTTACTTCATCACCCAGATGCATAAATACTTTCACAATTAAATAAGCCTTAAACATAGTCATGATAATAAATCCTGAGTTCAGATACAACTTAGGCATATGTCCAGACACATATAAACCAATAAATACTTCAACGATAGTAATAATGGTAAGATAGAGGGTAATCATCCATATCTTTTTTACTTGGGCTTTACTTGCATCACTGCTAGCATCCACATGATGCTCTCCTGAGTACAGTGCTGATTGATCCGCTTCATAATGACTAAATTCTGACATGCTATAAAAATTTTATTTGTGAGTTTTAATTGTTTGGGGTTAGGTTTTGTTCGAAAAAGAGGAAATGGAAATTTATAGTAGATAAAAGCAAGTGAATACAAATACCCATACTAAATCTACAAAGTGCCAATAAAGTCCTACTTTCTCTACCATTTCATAATGACCTCTACGTTCGTAAGTACCATTGATGGTATTTAAAAGTATAATGATATTCAACACCACACCAGAAGCTACGTGGGCGCCATGAAAGCCTGTAATGGTAAAGAAGAAATTAAAAAATTTATGTGCTGCATCTGCACTACCAATCGGGTCAATTGCTTCTCCAGCTTTAAAAAAACCAGCTAAATGATGCGCACCTGCACCATTACGGAAGCCACCCCACCAGCCGCCTTCTGCAAATAAGTGTGTCCACTCCCACGCTTGGCAACTTAAGAAAGCAATACCGCCAATGATAGTCCATATCATCCATTTGATAACACCATTTTTGTCTCTACAATGTCCAGCATGCACAGCTAATACCATGGTTACTGAACTTAAAATGAGAATGAAGGTCATCAAACTCACAAACATTAATGGCATATTCGCTTCACCACAGAATGGGAAAGATTTAAATACCGCATTCGCATTAGGCCAAATGGCACTAAAGAAACGAGTGGTTCCATAAGATATCAAAAATGCGCCAAACGTGAACGCATCACTCATTAAAAAATACCACATCATGACCTTGCCATAACTAAGATTGAATGGACTTTGTCCACCACCCCATACTTTCTTTTTACTGTCGATTGCTACTGAACTCATATTAATGATGCTAAATTATGTTTGATTGATAAAGAAAAATAAAAACAAATATATCCAAAGCACATCAACAAAATGCCAATATGTGCCTAAAATTTCCAAACCTGTTGCAGAATATACTTTCGTTCTGTTGAGAAAATTAATTTTGATGAAATAAATAATCAGTGCAATTACACCGCCTAACATATGAATAATGTGCACCCCGGAAATAACATAAATAAAACTTCCAGAAACCCCTTCCCCGTTACTCGCCAAAGGAATCCCAGATTGTACCATTTGAGAATAGCCATAAAATTGAAGAAGCATAAAGACTACACCAAGTATGGCAGTCAATGACATCCACATTTTATAACTCGACATCATTCTATTTTTAAATGCTCGAATAGACAATTGCATGGTAGCACTGCTGATTAATATAGTAAATGTAGAAAACCAAAATGCGGATGGCAAAGCAAACAATAACCAATTACCTTGTGCCTTACGAACCATATAACCACTTGTCCAACCTGCAAACATCATACATATACTTGCTATGGCTATCCATAACAATAGTTTATGTGGATGTATTTTTTGTCTCTGTGTTGAAAGTGTACTCATTTTTTTGCATAATTTAAAATAGAAAGTCAAAGATATCTTCAACCTCATTTTAAAAGTGGGCAAATTTAATCATCAAAAACGTAGATTCATAGAAAAAGCGAACACAATTTAAATGTATTTTCAAAATGGCTTCTCTGTCTTGCCAACAAAGTATACCTAAACCTACAAAGAAATGCCTGCTATAATTCGAAATTCCGTTTTTTCCTGCTCATCTAAAACCATAGCTTTCGGTGCAATCGTTGTTTTCTTTACATTGCCTAATTGCGGTAAATAATTAACAATGATAAACCATTTACTCGCTCGAAAATTAAGCATAGGTCCAGCAAAGAATACCGAATGTTCCCAACCAAAATCCTTGGATACTTGATTGTGATTACGAACTTCAAAGCCAATACCAATATGCTTTTTAGTCAAATATTGATACCCAAAATCAAATTCTATAGGGCTTTCCCATTCTTCCGATTCAACTTCATTCTGTACCCATTCAAATTCTTTTTCATATTCTACAACGGTATTAAATGCCAACAAATGATTCCCTATATATTTATCAAAAATTATTTTTGTTTCTAATTCTACTTCATCTCCACCTTTTAATCCCCATTCGCCATACAAACAGAATCCAACTTTGTTTAAAGAAGGGTCACTTAATTTCCATTTCCATTCATTACTAAATCCCATTTCATTTTTGGAGGATGTGCCATCACTACTATCGCTACTTCTAGTTTGATAGGAATTAAAATAAATAGAAGTCTGTAATTGTCTGCCTAAGCCGAATTCAAGTTCCATTCGTCTATCTTGTGCGTGAAAATATTGACCTTTATGGCCCATTCTAGATGTGTGCCACCATTCAATATCAATCGCATTTTTGGGCAATACATTGGAAGTATAGGTATAAGCGAAATATCGATCTTGGGCTATAATGCTTACAGAGAGGGACATACAGGCAAGTAACAAGTAAAATATTTTTTGCATTTTCTATTTTATTGCAAAACTATTCCCTGTATGTAGTTACAGGTTTACACATCTAGAAAGAAAATTTACGAAATAGGTAAATTCTATACAAACAGAGCACAAGGCTTGATTCCTGTATACTTTTTAAACGCTGTACTAAAATGAGAAATAGACGAATAACCCAATACTGCGGCTACTTCTGTTACACTTGCCCCTTTACGACATAACATCTCTTGAGCATAATTCATTCTTTCTTTTTGAAAAAATTCGAACACCGTCATCCCTGTAATTTCTTTAAATCCTTTTTTCAAATAACATTCATTCATACCAACTTTGCGACTCAATTCCTTAATCGTAATAGGATCACCAATTTGTTGTACCAGCAATTGTTTTGCCAACATAATCTTAGCATAATCTGCTTCATTCGCCAAAAACTTGCACACGAAAGTGTTTTCCTTTTCCAATAAAACAGATTGCAGTGCTAACCATAAAATTTGTTGTGTTTGCATTTGCATATACAATTTTCGCAAACTCACTTCCCTCGGTAAATCTTGCAAAAGAGATAAATTATTTTTTGTTTTTGCGCATAGGATCAACTTCTTAAACCCTTGATGGGTAACCATTGTAGCTAAATTCAAACTTAATGTCGCTTTCTTTTCATCCGAAAAAATACCACACCGTTTTAAATAATTTGGATTAAAGGTAAAATGAAAAATACGAACTTGTTCTTCGGCTAATTCTTTATTGCTTCCATTTTTATGGCTATTTAAATAATATAACAATTGTAAATCACCTCCGTCATTTTTATCTTCCGCACGCATCACCATTAAGCCACTATTATCATATCGAATATGTTCTGGCGTAGAATAATAATGGACGGTCAAGGCTGAATCTTCGTCCAGTATATTCACTTCCTTTCTAAGAATAGTAAAGTCTTCTTGCGCTAAAGCAGTTTGATAAGACTGGGCTAGAAGTGAGAAGTGGGGCATATTGCGGGCAAATGTAAGGCAAAGCAAACTTTTAAGATTTCGATTATTATTTTTTCTTCAATTCAATTTTACATCTTACTTTTGTTCCGCAGGCAGATTTGATTATTGTTCGGCCTGAAATTTTTTAAACAGAACTAATACTCAAACTCTCTTTGTAAACATCTTATTGTTTATGTATTTAGTTGCAGTATTCAGTTCTACAAAAACTGATCAAATGCAAAGACTAGAAGAATTACTCCAAAAAAAAATCTTGATTATTGATGGTGCAATGGGCACCATGATACAACGTTACAAATTGCAAGAAGCCGATTATCGTGGCGAACGATTTAAGGATTGGGCTAGCGATGTAAAAGGCAATAATGATTTGTTGAGCATCACGCAACCGCAAATAATTCAAGAAATTCATTTGCAATATTTAGAAGCTGGTGCAAATATTATCGAAACCAATACCTTCAGTGCACAACGCATTTCTATGGCCGATTATCACATGGAAGATTTAAGCTACGAATTGAATGTTGCTTCTGCACAATGCGCCCGCAAAGCGATTGAACAATTTGTAGAGTCTAATAAAAATGCATTAAGCAAGGATAATTATTTTGTTGCCGGTGCTTTAGGTCCAACTAATCGTACTCTTTCTCTTTCACCAGATGTAAACAATCCTGGCTATAGAGCCGTTACTTTTGATCAAGTTGCGGATGCTTATTACGAACAAATACGTGGCTTAATTGATGGCGGTATAGACATCCTATTAATTGAAACCATATTTGATACACTCAATGCAAAAGCCGCAATTTTTGCTTGTAAGAAATACTTTGCCGATCACAATATGGAATTGCCGATTATGATTTCTGGAACAATTACGGATAGCTCTGGTCGTACTTTGAGTGGACAAACTTTAGAAGCATTTTTCTATTCTATCGAGCATGCAAATCCAATTAGTGTTGGACTCAATTGCGCATTAGGCGGCCGACAAATGCGTCCATATATTGAAGAGCTTTCAAATATTGCGCAATGTTATGTCAGTGCATATCCCAATGCTGGCTTGCCTAACACCATGGGAGAATACGATGAAACGCCAAACATCACAGCAACCATTATTAAAGAATGGGCGCAAGATGGACTGGTCAATATTGTAGGTGGTTGCTGTGGTACAACCCCAGATCATATCAAAGCCATTGCAGAGGCAGTCAAAAATATTGCACCTCGAAAAGTAGCTTCTCTTACACTTTAATTTCAAACAAAAAAACATGCACAAATTAAGTATTGCTGGTCTTGAACCTCTGGTCTCTTTTGAAGGAAGTAATTTCATTAATGTTGGAGAAAGAACCAATGTAACTGGTTCTAAAAAATTTGCTGAACTGATTAGAAATGACCAATATGAAGAAGCACTAACTGTGGCTTTACAGCAAGTAGAAAATGGCGCTCAAATCATAGACATCAATATGGATGATGCTTTGTTGGATGGTGAAAAAGCAATGGTTACTTTTTTGAATCTTGTACAAGCTGAACCTTCTATTGCCAAAGTACCCATCATGATTGATAGCAGTAAATTCTCTATCATTGAAGCTGGATTAAAATGTGTGCAAGGAAAGTGTATTGTCAATTCTATTTCCTTGAAAGAAGGAGAAGCTTCTTTTATTCATTATGCAAAAATTTGTCAACGTTTTGGTGCATCCGTCATTGTAATGGCGTTTGATGAAAAAGGTCAAGCAGATAATATAGAAAGAAGATTAGAAGTTTGTGAAAGAGCATTTCAAATATTGACCACACAAGTTGGATTCAAAGCACGAGATATTATTTTTGATCCCAACATTTTTGCAGTTGCAACAGGCATAGAAGAACATGCCAATTATGCCAAAGATTTTATTGAATCAACACGTCTATTGAAACAAAAATATCCTGACTGTTCGATCAGTGGTGGCGTTAGTAATTTATCTTTTTCATTCCGTGGAAATAATTATGTGCGTGAAGCCATGCACAGTATTTTTTTATATTATGCCATACAAGCGGGTATGGATATGGGCATCATCAACGCAGGCGCACTGCCACTTTACGACGATATTGATCCAACATTAAAAGAGCTGATTGAAAATGTTTTATTCAATAAAAAAGAAGAAGCAACAGATGAACTCATTGCGTATGCTGAACGTTTAAAAAATAAAAAAGGAACTGTAGCTGCCGGCGCAAATCTGGATTGGAGAAATGCAAATGTGGTGGAAAGATTAGTCCATTCCTTAGTGCATGGCATCAGCGAGTTTATAGATATAGATACCGAAGAAGCACGACAACATTTTAGTAAACCATTGGAAGTTATTGAAGGACCATTGATGCAAGGCATGAATGTGGTAGGCGATTTATTTGGGAACGGAAAAATGTTTTTACCACAAGTGGTGAAGAGTGCACGGGTAATGAAAAAAAGTGTTGCTTATCTCACGCCATTTATTGAAGAAGAGAAATTGCTACAAATTGATGTTATACAAAAAGCTGTACCGAAAATTCTCCTAGCAACAGTGAAAGGAGATGTACATGATATTGGAAAAAATATTGTGGGCGTAGTACTCGGTTGCAATGGCTATGACATTATTGATTTAGGCGTAATGGTTCCAGCAAATACCATTTTAGATGAAGCCATAAAACACCAAGTGGACATCATTGGCTTGAGTGGATTGATCACGCCTTCATTGGATGAAATGGTGCATATCGCACATGAAATGAAACGTCGCGACATGCATATTCCATTGCTCATTGGAGGCGCTACTACTTCACGTATGCACACAGCAGTAAAGATTGCTGAAAACTACAGCCAAGGCGTGTTGCATGTATTAGATGCTTCAAGAAGTGTGACGATAGTGAGTGATTTATTGAATGAAAACAAGGAAGAATTGTTGCAGAAAACCAATGAAGAATACGAGCAATTACGAAGCGATTTTTTGAATAGAAAAACGCATAAAAATTATTTGCCCATTTTAGAAGCAAGGAAAAGAAAATGTAAAATAGATTGGGAAAATTATACCCCGATTGAACCAAAATTAATTGGCAACAAAACTTTACATCAATATTCTTTACAAGAAATTGCAGACTATATCGATTGGAATCCATTCTTTATAACTTGGGAAATGCATGGTAAATTTCCCGCTATTTTGGAAGATGAAATCATTGGTAAAGAAGCCACTAAATTATACCATGATGCCCAAACATTATTGCAACAAGTGATTGCAGAAAACTGGTTACAAGCAGAAGCCGTATTTGGTATTTGGCAAACCACACCTACACAAGAAGACAGTGTTATTCTAAAAGATACATCCACAACATTACACTTCTTGCGCCAACAAATTCAAAAAGCAGATGGACAAGCGAATCTCTGTTTAAGTGATTTTATTTCACCGATTACAGAAGATTATATTGGTGCATTTGCTGTTACGATAAAAGGAATAGAACCGCATTTGAAAAAATTTGATGCCGCACATGACGACTACAATAAAATCATGTTACAAGCGCTAGCCGATAGATTGGCAGAGGCTTTCACAGAATGCGTACACAAAAAAGTAAGGACTGAATATTGGGGATATGCCACAGAAGAATCTTTGAGTAATGAAGAATTAATCAAAGAACAATACCAAGGAATAAGACCAGCACCTGGCTATCCAGCTTGTCCCGATCATACAGAAAAAATAAAATTATTTTCGTTGCTGGATGCAGAAAAAGAAATAAGTTTACAACTCACCGAATCCTTGGCCATGTATCCTGCTTCATCTGTTTGTGGTTGGTATTTTGCGCATCCTGCAAGTAAGTATTTTGGAATTGGTAAAATTGAAACTGATCAATTAGAAGATTACGCTCAAAGAAAAGGAATGGATTTAGCAGAAGCAGAAAGATGGTTGCGTCCTGTTTTGGATTGATGGCTACTTTTTTATAATCATTACATCACTTCGGGATTACAAACAAACGCTGACCAACAACAATTGTCAAATAGAAATTGTTTTGTTATTTTTGTTACAAATATTTTTTTATGCCAGATTCTATCCAATATATGATTGATGAAAGCGGGACTAAAACCTCCGCCATTGTCCCAATTAGAACATGGACAAAAATAAATGAAGACTATCAAAAATTAATGAATAAATTTAATGTACTTTTTGGTCTGAAATCCGCACTGTTAGAGACTAAAGAAGCAAAGAAAACTGGAAAAAAGTTACAGACACTAAAGGATTTTTTGAATGAAAGTAACCGTTAGAATTACCAAGAATTTTAAGCGAGAAGCAAAACCTTTACTAAAAAAATTTAACTCTTTAACAAATGATTTATTACAACTTGAAAATGATTTAATAAAGACCCCAAAAATTGGAATACCATTAGGACACGATTGTTTTAAAATAAGATTAAAGATAACAAGTAAAGGAAAAGGAAAAAGCGGAGGTGCAAGAGTTGTAACACTAGTTGAAACAGAAATAATCGGAATAGCGGAAATAAATTTAGAAGAAGAAGTCACGGTTTCATTACTTACCATATTCGACAAATCTGACATCGATAATTTAACTGACAAAGAACTGAAGAAACTCATTAGTCAGTGTCAAGAATAAAATGATTCACTTTTAAAAGTCTAGAATTTTTGTTATTTGACTTTTGCAGTAGCCTCCTTTTACTTCTTTCTAAAAATAATAGTACTTTAGCCACATGGACAAAAGACTATTTCTTCTCGATGCATTTGCATTAATATTTCGTGCATATTATTCTTTAGTAAGAAGCCCAAGAGTGACAAGTACTGGCAAAAATACCAATGCGCAATTTGGCTTTACCAATACCTTAATTGATTTAATCAACAACCAAAAACCAACGCACTTGGCAGTTTGTTTTGATACCAAAGCAAAAACAGAAAGACACGATGACTTTGCAGCATACAAAGCAAACCGACAAGAAACTCCCGAAGATATTTTATTAGCCGTACCAGATATTAAAAAAATATTAGCAGGTTTTAATATTCCAATAATAGAAGTAGACGGTTATGAAGCAGATGATATAGTAGGTACGCTTAGCGTGAAAGCAGCACAAGCGGGTTATGAAGTTTTTATGGTTACACCCGATAAAGATTATGGGCAATTAGTCAATGAAAAAGTATTCATGTATAAGCCTCCTTTTCAAGGTGGTAAATTTGAAATATTAGGACCGAAAGAAGTTTGCGAAAAATGGGATATTGAAAACGTTTCGCAAGTGATAGACCTACTCGGATTGATGGGTGATGCGGTAGATAATATTCCAGGCATAAGAGGTGTAGGCGAAAAAACAGCCGCCAAATTGTTGAAAGAATTTGGTACTCTAGAAAATGTATTAGACAATGCCGATAGCATAAAAGGTGCACTTGGCGAAAAAGTAAGAAATGGAAAAGCGGATGCCATTCTGAGTAAAAAATTGGCAACCATTATTCTCAATGTGCCTTGCGAATTTCATGAAGAAAGTTTTGAATTATCGGCATGGAATAAAGAAGCACTTACTGAAATATTTAATGAATTAGAATTTAGAACTCTTGGCAAACGCTTGCTAGGAGATACTTATCAAGTAACGCCACAAGCCAATCAACAAACAGATTTATTCGGGAATGTGGTTGAACAAAAAGCAAACAATCGGCAATCATCAGAGAGTAATCAAATATCCCTTTTTGAAAATGCAATGCCATTAAAAAATATTCAGGATACAGAACATGTTTATCATCTTTTAGATACAAAAGAAAAACGTGCTACATTTATTGCTTCATTACCAATGACTGATTTGGAACTCTGTTTTGATACAGAAACTACTGGACTAGATGCCAATCAATGTGAACTTGTAGGTATGAGTTTTTCAATCAAAGCACATGAGGCATATTATGTTCCATGTCCAGCCAATAGAGAAGAAACTTTATCTATCCTTCATGAATTTCAAATTTTATTTGACAATCCAAATATGACATGGATAGGACAGAATATAAAATACGATTTATTGGTTTTAAAAAATTATGGCATAGAATTTAAAGGCAAATTATTTGATACCATGTTGGCGCATTATGCCTTCGAACCAGATGGCAAACGAAGCATGGATTTATTGAGTGAAAAATATTTAGGTTATACACCTGTTTCTATTGAAGACCTTATTGGCAAGAAGGGCAAAGGCCAAGGAAACATGCGGGATGTAGCCATTGAAACCATCAAAGAATATGCTGCAGAAGATGCAGACATTACACTACAATTAAAGGAAAAATTTATTCCATTATTAAAAGAAAATGAAGTCGAAAAAGTTTTTTATGAAGTGGACAATTTATCCATTCCAGCTTTATTGAATATGGAATTTGAAGGTATAAAAATTGATACTGATTTTTTAAACTCTTACAGTAAAGTGCTAGAAAAACTAGCGAAAGAATCCGAAGAGAGTGTGTACAAACAAGCCGGTGTTCGTTTTAATTTAGCTTCTCCAAAACAACTAGGTGAAGTGCTTTTTGAAAAATTATTATTGGATCCCAAAGCAAAAAAAACGAAGACTGGACAATATGCAACTGGAGAAGAAGTGTTGGCAAAACTTGCGAATGAACATCAAATTTGTAATGACATACTCACGTTTCGAGAGTATACAAAATTGAAAAATACGTATGTGGATGCCTTACCACTTTTGATTAATCCAAAGACAGGTAGAGTACATACAACTTTTGCGCAAACCATTGCTGTTACTGGTCGTTTGTCTAGCGTAACTCCCAATTTACAAAACATTCCGATTCGTACGGAGCAAGGTCGTGAGATTAGAAAAGCATTTATACCACGGGATGAAAATCGAGTTTTAATCAGTGCCGATTATTCCCAAATTGAATTGCGTATTGTGGCTGCAATCAGTGGCGATGAAGCCATGTGTGAAGCATTCAAGCAACATAAAGATATTCATACTGCCACTGCTGCTAAGGTGTATAATATTCCTGAATCGGAAGTAACAAAGGAACAACGATACAAAGCCAAGAGTGTGAATTTTGGTATCATTTACGGACAAGGTGCATTTGGTCTTGCCGACAATTTAGGCATTAGTCGCACCGAAGCCAAAGAGATAATTGACAACTATAAAAAAGAATTTAATGGCATTCAAAAGTATATGGATGACACCATTAATTTTGCTAGAGAAAATGGGTACGTACAAACCTTAATGGGTCGCAAACGTTGGTTGCGCGATATCACTTCACAGAATTTTACGGTTCGTGCATTTGCCGAACGCAATGCCATCAACTCACCCATACAAGGCTCTGCGGCCGACATGATTAAGCTTGCCATGATTAAAATAAATGACACCTTAATTACACAAAATTTCAAATCTTGCATGGTATTACAAGTGCATGATGAATTGGTTTTTGATGTGGTAAAAGAAGAAGTGAATGCCTTAAAAAAAGTCATTCTAGATTGTATGCAATCTGCTATGGTATTGCCAAATGGTGTGCCTATTGTGGCTGAAGTGGGCGTGGGAGATAATTGGTTGGAGGCGCATTAAAAGAATAAAGTAAAAAGTAGAAAGTAGAGAGTAAAAAGTTTATCCTCCAAAATACCCCTATCAGTTGGTGTCACCAACCGAAACTATTATTTTTAAACGCCTTAATTTTTGCAAATTAACTTTTTCAATCTCTTTTATAAAATACATTCTACAAAAAATATTCCTCCCTTTCCAAATCCTAAGCTTGAACGATTATCTTTGAAACCTTACTAAAATATCTTGTATGGTTCATGTATTAAAATTCGGTGGCACCTCTATGGCGAATGCTACCAATATGCTTAAAGTGATTTCGATAGTACAACAATCATTATCTAGCGACAAAACAGTAGTAGTTGTATCTGCTTTAAGTGGCACAACAGATTTGTTGATTGAAGCTGCTAAACTTGCTTCTACACAACAAATTGCTTATCAAGAAAAATTAGCGCAAATCACACAAAGTCATTTGCAAGCACTGCATGAATTAATACCTGATTCATCGAAACAAGATGTCTCTATAAACTTACAAAATTTATTCACAGAAATTGAAAATCTTTGTCAAGGTATTTTTCTCATCACGGAATTATCGGCTCGGGCAAAAGATAAAATAGTGAGTTATGGTGAACTTTTATCTTCCGTATTATTATCGGCAAAATTGGATGCGATGCAAATTCCCAATCAATGGGTTGACGCACGAAAAGTAATTCTTACCAACGCGAATTTTGGTTTGGCAGAAGTCAATTTTGTAGCAACTAACAAAGCTATTCAAGAAACTGTTCACCATTCATCACACACACTTTTTATTTTACCTGGATTTATTGGTTCTTCTGCAGATGGCACTACGACGACATTAGGACGAGGTGGTTCTGATTATACTGCAGCTATTGTAGCAGCAGCTTTAGATGCCAATGAATTATTTATTTATACGGATGTGAGTGGTATCATGACCGCCGATCCACGATTAGTACCCAATGGAAAAGTCATTCCGCATACTTCTTATTGGGAAGCGATGGAGCTTTCGCACTTCGGCGCAAAGGTCATTTATCCGCCAACAATACAACCTATGTTGGCAAAGCAAATTCCGATTTGGATTAAAAATACTTTTGCCCCAAATGACTACGGTACACTTATCAATAGTTCTATTCCAGATAATGAAAATGTAGTGCGTGGATTATCTCGCATCGAAAAAATTTCATTGCTTAGTTTAGAAGGTTCGGGCATGGTTGGCATCTCTGGTATTTCCATGCGATTATTTGGTGCATTATCCAAAGAAAAAATAAATGTCATACTGATTACGCAAGCATCTTCCGAACATTCTATTTGTTTGGCAATTGATGAAAGTGCTGCTGCGCTTGCTAAAGAAGCTGTAGATACTGAGTTTGCCACAGAGATTGCGAACGGCAGAATTGAACCAGCAATTTTGGAAAATAATTTATCCATCATTGCTTTGGTTGGTGAAAATATGAAAAATCATACCGGCATTAGCGGACGTATGTTTGGCGCATTGGGTAGAAATGGTGTGAACATAAGAGCGATTGCACAAGGTTCTTCTGAAAGAAATATATCCGTAGTGATGCAAGTTGCGGATGTGAAAAAAGCCATCAATGTATTACATGAAGATTTCTTTGAAGATGCCTACAAACAGATCAACGTATTTTTAGTTGGTGCTGGTAATGTTGGTCGTAAAGTATTGACGCAAATCAAACAACAACAAAACTTTTTAAAAGAGCACTTACATGTTCAAATAAATATCATAGGCATCAGTACGAGTAGAAATATGTTGTTGCAAGAAAATGGAATTGATTTAAACCATTGGGAAGAGGAAATTAAACTTGCACCAGCTACAGATTTAGAAAAATATATTTCCTTCTTGCAAGAAAAAAATATGCGCAATTCTGTCTTCGTAGATGTGACCGCCAATAAAGAAATTATCCAGTACTATCTAGAGTTAATAAAGAAGAGTATTGCTGTTGTAGCTTGTAATAAAATTGCAAGTTCATCGAGTTATGAAAATTATTATCGCTTAAAACAAATTGCACGAAAATTCAATGCATCTTATTTGTTTGAAACCAATGTTGGTGCTGGTTTGCCAGTCATTAGTACATTAAATGATTTGATTAAAAGTGGTGATCAAATACACAAAATTGAAGCGGTACTTTCTGGTACATTAAATTTTGTTTTTAATCATTATGATGGAAGCACAAGCTTTTCTTCTGTGGTGCAACAAGCGAGTGATGAAGGTTATACAGAACCAGATCCGCGCATTGATTTGAGTGGTGTTGATGTGATGCGAAAAATATTAATTTTAGCCAGAGAAGCGGGATTAAAAATGGAGATGGAAGACATTACCTGTAACGCGTTTTTACCTGATGAGTGTATGCAAGGAAGTGTAGAAGATTTTTATCAAAGTATGTTGAAGCATGAAGCGCATTTCAAAAAATTATTTATGCATGCCAATGAAAAGGATTGCCGCTTAAAATTTGTTGCCAAATTAGAAAATGGAAAAGCGTCTGTGGGCTTACAAGAAATAAGTAAAGAGCATACCATGTATCATTTATATGGTAAAGACAATGCAGTACTTTTTTATACCGAACGTTATCACGAACAACCGCTCGTGATTAAAGGTGCGGGTGCAGGGGCAGAGGTTACCGCTTCTGGAATTTTTGCAGATATTTTAAGAACCATACACTAATTGATCATGTACGATTTTACAAAAAAAATAAAAGTTTATTCGCCAGCTACAGTTGCCAATGTCGTTTGCGGATTTGATGTATTAGGCTTTGCTGTTCATGGTATTTATGATGAACTGGTGATGCGTTTAATTCCCAAACGAGAAATTATCATTACGAATAAAGACAATTATAATTTACCAACAGAGCCAGAAAAAAATGTATTGGGCGTGGCATTGCTTGCACTACTCGAAGAAGTAAAAGGTGATATTGGATTTGAGATTGAAAGTAATAAACTCATCAAACCCGGAAGTGGCATAGGTTCTAGTGCAGCAAGTGCGGGAGGTGTAATTGTTGGTGCCAATTATTTATTGGAAAAGCCATTTACACAAAAGCAATTAATTGAATTTGCGATGGCAGGTGAAGCATTAGCATCTGGTTCCAAACATGCTGATAATATTGCGCCTTGCATTTGTGGTGGATTTACGATAGTGCGTACCCATGATCCGGTGGATGTTATTTCTATTGAAGCACCGCCAATGTTTGTAACGATTGTACATCCACAAATTGAAGTCAAAACTTCGGATGCGCGCAACATGTTACCTACAGAAATTCCATTTAAAAAAGCGATTCAACAATGGGGCATTATCGCTGCTATGGTAGCAGGATTAATGAAAGGAGATTATGAACTCATTAGTCGATCCATGCAAGATTTAATAGTAGAACCTATTAGACAAAAACTAATTCCAGGCTATGCAGAATTTCAAAAAATTGGGCATGTAGAACAGGCTATCGGTGGTGGCATATCTGGTTCAGGACCATCTATGTTTATGTTGAGTAAAGAAGAAGAAACTGCAAAAAGAATTGAACACAGAGCAATAGAATTATATAGTTCTTTAGGCTTACCCTTTCATACTTTCGTCACGACTTTGAATAAAGAAGGAGTGAGGATTGAAGAAGTAAGTAGTTAGTAGTGAGAAGTGAGATTTTGGAATTTGGATAGTATTCCGAAGCAAAGACTGCGAAGAAAAAAATTATCTTTAAACACAATAATGAAGACTCTTATAACTATAGCATTTATTTTATTTATCATTGGATGTGTTGATAAACCAACAAGTCATCAGTATGCTCCTACAACAATTAAACAAACTAAAACAAACATTTCTCCTAATACTTTTGACACAACGCTTGTTCCATTTAAGGACAGCTCATACAAATTGGTTCTTCATATATTCAATACAAAAAGTGGAAACCAAACAATGAATAATTCTACAGTAACATTCACTCGCGACCTCATTAACGATAAGAAAATATATTTTATAGATTCATTGTATTGCCAATATCCTGAGATTGTAAATAAAGATTTCAATGGAGATGGAATAAATGATATTCAATTTTTTTATTCTTCGGGAGGTAGAGCAAATCTATATTATCACTTATATGTAGTAGATAGTTTTCATCATCAATTAATTCGTATAAAAGGATTTGAAAAAATAACAAGTCCAGACTTAGATTCTGCAAATAACATTATTAACTGCATCGGGCTATATAGTATATATTCTGATTACCAGTTTTATAGAATCAATTCTCAGAATAAATTAATAGACCTCAAACATAGTTTTGATAACGAGGATGGAAAAGATGATAGCATTAAATATGCAAGAGCAATTAAACTGATATTGAAAGAAAATAAAAGATAAATTTTAAAGTGAGATCAAATAAAATACACGCAGAATCTAGGCGGTGACTGTGTGAAGGAAAAAAATAACTTATTATTCCTCTATCAGTTGAATTGCAAAATCTTTAAAATGATGAGATATTTCAATGGCAGTTTCCAATTCTTCTTTTGACAAATAAATACTATTATCTGGGTATCTTATTTGTACACTAAAGCCATTTAATAAAATTGCCATATTGTATCTTTCTTCATTTATTTCAACAGTTTCCGATAGCAAATCCAATAAATAAATCAGGTTGTGCGAATATCGAAACTCAATATTTGAAAACACAAGCAAGGCTTTAAGATATTTCTCAACCGCCTGTTGACAGTGAAATGCAATAGTATCAAAATAATCAGGAAGATGCAGAAATATTAATTTAGCCGAACCTAAATCATGATTTGCTTTTTCCAACCATTCCTTTGCCATTGCTCTATTTTCGTTCATAAACAATCTTTGACGTTTTGATAGCTGAATAAAGAAACGAATATTTTTCATTCTTTTCCTTTTCAAATTCACTCTTTGTATAAACTAAAATATCCATTGGTATCATAGATCCAATCAACAATTTTTGAATATCAAAACTTCGTTTATGCTTTGGCAAATCAGTTTCTTTAATCACTAATAAATCTATATCACTATTGTTTGTTGCATTGCCAACAGCATATGAACCGAATAAAATAATTTTATCCGGATCAAATTTTGTCGCAATCTGCGAAACAATATCATTTATTTTTGTTGCCTCTATCATGACTCTCCATTTAATCATTGGCAAGGTAATATTTTTTTAGTAACGACAGTATTCTTCCTACTTCAATTTTTTAACCTAATAGCAATCGCTACGCCTAAAGATGCCTCATGCAACTTCTCGTAAATATGTTTTTGAATATGTTTTGATAGTTGAATAACTCACACTTAATTTATCGGTTAGCGTTAGATAACTCAAGCCTTCAGCAAGAAGGGGAAGTATTCCATTTTCTTTTTTGCTCAAAAGCAATTTTTGTTGTTGAGTCTAAAATAATCCAGTGCCTTTCATGAATGATTTCCGTCAACACCTATATACTCCCAGTCCTTCCACCGTCTACACAAATACTTTGACCTGTAATATAACTTGCTGCTGGTGAAGAAAGAAATGCTGCCAGTGCTGCAACTTCTTCAGGTTGGGCAAATCGTCCCATTGGTATTTCATGCAACATCTCTGCTTCTACTGATTTTATGTCGGCATTTGTCTTCGCTGATTTATTTTCGATGATGGATGAAAGTCGCACGGTTGCTGTTGCGCCGGGCAAAACATTATTGACGGTTATATTATATTTTGCTACTTCACTGGCAAGGGTTTTTGCCCAACCTGCTACAGCCGCGCGCGTGGTATTGCTCACACCTAAATTTGCCAATGGAATTTTCACCGATGTAGAAACTATATTGATGATACGTCCATATCCACTATCTCTCATGCCTTCCAATACATGCATTACTAAATTGTGGTTGTTGATGAGATGCAAATTAAATGCAGATAAAAAATCAGAAGCACTTGCTTTGGTAATGGGTCCTGATGGAGGACCTCCTGTATTATTGACCAAGATATGAATTGTATTATTTTTTTGAATTTCTGCAATGGCTTTTAATACAGAATCGGTATGCGAAAAATCGGCTACAAAGGTTTGATGCACTTGTCCTTGTTTCGTATCCAGCAATGATTTAGCTTCTTGCAAACTGTCCTGGTTTCGTGCCATCAAAATGCAATCTGCACCAAGTAATGCTATTTCTTTTGCAATTGCCAAGCCGATGCCTTGCGTACTACCGCATATTAAAGCGGTTTTTCCTTGTAATGATAAATTCATATTTTGCTTTTTAAAAGTGGTTCAACTAAAAAATGTTTTGACAAAAATATGGTTTAATGTCGGTGCATTGCGGCAACGATTGTAATGAAAATCCTTTTTGCTTGCTCTGAAGCAAAAAGATTGAAATGGAAAGCGTGCGTGCCGCCAAAATAATTTTCATTACAAATTTAATACCGCCATAAAAGTAGATAAAAGTAGGCACCATCGCATATATTTTTTGGATTATCTAAGGATGAATTATTTTTAAAACCCCATCTAGCATCCCGCTTCCTAAAAAAATCCAATTCAAAAAAGTATTCCTATCTCTATTCGATTATTTTTGCGACTCAATAATTATTTATGTTACAGCTTCAAGTATTGCGCAGTCAAAAGGATTTGGTTTTGGCCGGATTGAAAAAGAAAAATTTTGCTTCTTTAGATTTAGTAGAATCTATTTTAAAATTGGATGAAGATCGACGCAAAATGCTTTCTGAAAATGAAGCGCATTTAGCCATCATTAATGCTTTGTCGAAAGAAATTGGCAAGCTCATTGCATCTGGTGAAAAAGAAGAAGCAGAAAAAAAGAAAGCGGAAGTTGCTACAAGCAAGGAAGCAAGTAAACAAATCAGTGAGACATTGGCTTTGTTGGAAAAACAACAACATGACGCCTTGGTGCAATTGCCAAATTTACCAGCAGACATCGTACCTATAGGCAAAACACCAGAAGAAAATATTACCGTAAGAAGTGGCAATACCATTCCAGAATTATATGCGGATGCAGTGCCTCATTGGGATCTTTGCACGAAATATAATCTGATTGATTTTGAATTAGGTACAAAAATTACTGGCAGTGGATTTCCTGTCTACATCAATAAAGGCGCAAGATTACAACGTGCATTGATTAATTATTTTTTAGATTTTAATACACAAGCTGGCTATGCCGAATACCAAGTTCCATTGATGGTGAATAGCGACAGTGCTTATGGTACAGGACAATTGCCAGATAAAGAAGGGCAGATGTATCATGCCACAGTGGATGATTTTTATATGATTCCAACTGCTGAAGTACCATTGACCAATATCTATCGAGACGTGATTGTAAAAGAAAATGAATTGCCTATCAAGCTTACTGGCTATACACCTTGTTTCAGAAGAGAGGCTGGAAGTTATGGTAAAGATGTACGCGGATTAAATCGCTTGCATCAGTTTGATAAAATTGAAGTGGTACAATTTTCTGTTCCTGAAAAATCTTACGAAGTGTTAGATGAAATGGTTTTGCATGTCGAAAAATTATTGCAATCCATGAATATGCCTTATCGCATTTTAAGATTATGCGGTGGCGATATGAGTTTTGCATCTGCACTTACTTACGATTTTGAGGTATTTAGTGCAGCACAAAAACGTTGGTTAGAAGTGAGCTCGGTTTCTAATTTTGAAACCTTCCAAACCAACAGAATGAAAATCAGATATAAAACAGAAGAAGGAAAAATGCAATTGTTACATTCTTTAAATGGATCTTCATTGGCATTGCCACGTATCGTTGCTTGCTTGCTCGAGAACAACCAAACTGCAGAAGGTATACGCATTCCAGAGGTGTTAATTCCATATATGGGAATGGATATGATTTCATAAGATTCGACATTTCCAGTATTATATTTGAAGATAAAAAAACAAAACCATTATATTTACGCAAATAAAAATCAGATGAAACAATTTCTATTAATCCTAATCATGAGCTTGAGTATACCTATTTTACATGCACAAGATTATGTTCGTGAAATGGACAAAAAATCCAATAAAGTTATTCTTAGAGGTAAGATGAATTTTGCCGACATACAAAAAGAAACAGTTTGCAAATGGTTTGACCTTGGCGTAAATGCATATAAACCAAACGAAGAAATAGTAGAGAGAATTAAACCAATCATTGGTCATTATCGCTTGGTAATATTTGGCGGTACTTGGTGTTCGGATACACAATTGCTATTACCACAATTGTATAAAACCCTTAAAGCAGTAGGCTTTGACATGAATGCGATTGAAATGTATGGCGTAAATAGAGCAAAAGAATCTTTGAATTTGGAACATAAATTTTATAACATCATCAATGTACCAACTATCATTGTAATGCATCAATACCGTGAAGTAGGGCGCATCATTGAAACGGTGCATACAACCATTGAAGAAGATTTATTGGCCATCATTGAAAAAGATGCTGACCAAATTGAGAAGAAAAGATTGGAACGATTCAAATAAAAATCCCAAATTTTTAAATCCCAAATTCCAAACTAGAAATCCCAAAGAAACAAATCCCAAAGGAACAAATCCCAAATTCCAAAGGCGAATATCAACACTCTCACTACTAATTACTTTTATCGAGGGGCGTTGCCACCTCGCTATTAATATTACGCCCTTTCAGGGCTGGGGTTAGGTGGTATTTCAACATACTCATTACTTTTTACTTTCGACCTTCTTCTCACTACTAACTACTTTCCGCGAAGGGCTACACCCATCGCTTTTTTATGTCGCCCTTTCAGGGCTGGGGTTAGGTGGTATTTCTACATACTCATTACTTTTTACTTTCTACTTTTTACTTTCAACTTTCTGCACATAAACTCGTTGCCCATCCTCATACACTTCCAATGTATACATCCCTTTTGGCAATTCTGCCATATTCATGTTGAGGTGTTGCAAACCACTATTGACTTTTACTGTTTTTTGATTTGCGATTCTACCACTAATATCCAATAATTTGAGTGTAATATTTTGCGATGTTGCATTGTTTAAATCTATATACAAAATAGAGGAAGTTGGATTTGGGAAAATATGAATATTGGATATGCTTTTGAGATTGTCAACACCAACAGTGGTAACAGTTACACAAGCACTTGTATCTGTACAAAATATATTAGAAACTACCACGGCATAAGAACCATTTGTAGTTGCGGTAAATGAATTTGCAGTAGCTGAATTAATGGGTTGATTATTGCCACAGTCCATCCATTGATACGATGAAGGAACGCTCACTTGATTAGATGTAATTGTAGTGCCAGATAATGTAGTAGTTGTATCAGGCATGGGATTTATTGAAAAATTTAATACGGAAATACTATCACAACCATTCACGCTTGCATTCAACATTGTATCAATATATGTTCCTGCTGTGGTAAGTGATTGTCCATTCCATAAATAAGGTAATTGATTTTGACAAACGCTCAAACTACCAGTATTTGTAGGAATAGGATAATTGCTCAAGATTAAATAAGCAATTGAATCACAACCATTTCCATTCGAATTTGGAAAATTAGCAGTATAAGTTCCAGCTGTTGTATAAGATTGCCCATTCCAAATATAGGGTAATTGATTTGAGCATATAGCAACATTGGTTATGCTAGTTGGCGCAGTAAGAGAAGTAATGCAAATTGCCACTGAGGTATCATATGCACCAGTATTCAAACATGTAACTATACAATGATAGCACCAAGTCCCGCCCATTGGCGGTATACAAACATAGCTAGACCCAAATGCATTTAATAATGCAACCCAAGGACAACTTACACAAGCTGCTCTTTGCCATGAATAACTTAGTCCTGGAGCAACAGTAGCACCAACCAAACTTAATGTATCCATCATACCTCCGCAAATAGTATCTGAAGTCGCTACTGTTATTCCAGCATTAGGCGTACCTGTACAAGAACTTAAAGCTGCAATTGAAATTGTATAATCTTCCGTTTCACCCGACAAAAATGTATTGCATGCATCTGTTGAAAGAATAGCAGTTGAAGTATCAATACTTCTTATTCTTAAAAGTGTTGTGCCAGTCATAGCGAGTCCTGGAACTGCAATATTTATTGTTCCATTCAATGCATTAGAGAACACTGGAAAATATTCAGATGAATCTAAAACCAAGTCTTGATTGAAGTCTATCCATGCACCAGTATTTGCTAGATTACTGCAAGTAATACTTAATGAGTTTGATATGCCTTGATAAAAAACAAAAGTGCTAGCGAATGTATTATAATTATTCGCGCTACTTGGGCATCCGGTTGTGGTATTGTTGATAGTACCAACCGTTACATTCGTAATGCAAGAACCACCTCCACTAGAAGGTATACAATATTGCGCTTGTGCAACATTAGAAAATAAAAGAATAAAAACTAGGAGTGTCAAAAAAGAGCATTGTTTCCTATTGCAATTTTTATTTTGTTGTAGAAATACAAAGAACGAAATGGTATTAGAAATGTAATTTTTCATAACCTAGAATTTTTTAGAACTTAAATGTAGAAACAAAATTCTAAAAAGTGAAATCCCAAATTCCAAAGGCGAAACGCAAAGGAAAATTCCAAATTTTTAAATCCCAAATTCCAAAGGTGAATTCTAAGGGTAAATTCCAAAAGAGAAATTCCAAATTCCAAAGGCGAATCTCAACATTCTCACTACTAACTACTCAATACTAACTACTTTCCGCGAAGGGCTACACCCATCGCTTTTTTATGTCGCCCTTTCAGGGCTAGGGGTTACGTTATTCGTAGTGATGTTAATTTTCAACATGCTAACTACTATCTACTTTTTACTTTCGACTTATGACTTACGCCTTACGACTTACGCCTAACAACTTCGCCAATATTTTTTGAACACTCGGTAGAATATTTTGATACGTCATTATTTCTGTTGTGGTATAAATAAGCATAAGGTGCAGGCTGTTCTTGTTCAAAGATTCTTGGAGGGCAGTTTTGTTCAAACGATAGCATTCTTTGGTAATGCGTCTTAACCTATTTCTTTTATTTGCTCGTTTATGTAGCCTTTTCGGAATGCTTACCATAACTTGTAACGCCACATCTTCGGGCAATGCTTCTACAAAACGATAAATAACCTTAAACGGAAAAATAAAAAACGCTTCTCCAGTTTGGAAAAGCGTATCAATATCTTTTTTACTTTTTAAGCGCTCTTGTTTAGAAAGCGAAAAAGTTTTAGTCATGGCTAAGTATTATTTTAGACGACTTTCATCCGATACGGATAATTTATGGCGTCCTTTCTTTCTACGAGCTGCTAATACTCGTCGTCCGTTGGCACTCTCCATACGTTTACGGAATCCGTGTACTGATTTTCTTCTGCGTTTATGAGGCTGGAATGTACGTTTCATACTGGATAATTTTTATCTATTATTTTTAAAGGACTGCGAAAGTAAGGCAATAATATGTATTTCACAACAAATACTAGTATTTATATCCAACATAAGTTGTTTTGGCTGTCCAAGGATGTCCTATCCAAGTTTCAAATAGCGTGATAGTAAGTACTCCATTGTTTAAGCTACCTGTACCATTGTACTCATAAGATTCACCAAAATAAGTATTGGTCTGGTCCGGAATTGTGATATAATTGCCATTCACTGTAGCATGTAAAACTTCATAAGTAGAATCACGAACAGAAAAAAATTGTATCGCGAATTTATCATCCAATGCTTTTACATGTAAAGTATCATCATTGTCATCAGGGATGGTTGCATTATTTACAGTTCTTGAACGAATGCAAGCATAAAAGGAATCAAATTTTTTGTTGACTTTAAATTGGCAACTATCTCCTTCATATCCAGCTGCACAAATACAGTCCCCATCTTTACAAGTACCACCGTTATTGCATTCTACGGCACGAGTTTTACATGGATCTGGTTTACAAGATGCCATATATAATACCAAACTAAATAAGGCAATGACAGAAAATGTAGTCAAAAAGGAAATCCTCTTCATAAAAAAATATTAAGGTTGTGTAAATTTAGTACCGTTATATACACAAGAGTTAGTAGCACCGGTAAGATTGTCTTTTTGTTCAATATATAAGGTCAAATATTTGCCATCAATATATCCATTGCCTGAATAGGTAGTATTCCCAGCAACTTGATCTGCAATCGTTACTTTATCAATGTCTACCGTAGCTTCCATGGCTTGATTTTGCGCAAATAAATTATAAATACTCATGGTGTTTGCGCTAGCACCTGGCGCGATAATCAAGGTAACCGTTTCTGGTATAAGACCATTGCAACGATAGGTTCCATCCCATGTACCAATATATTTTTCATACATTTTGGTTTCACAATTTGGCCCTTCAAAACCTGTTGCACATTTACAATGTCCATCTCTACAAACGCCATTATTTTTACAAATAATTTTATCGCATGGGTCTTTCGTGCAAGCATGAAACACAACAGATGATGCTGCAATAAAAAATAGCATCATCGTGGTCAGTATTAATGTAATTCTTCTCATATATCTATGAATGGGTAACAAACGTAGTAAAAATACTGCTAATAATTTGCATTAATTTCTATTTTTTTATTGGATTCCATCCTTGTGCCTTTAATTCTATTCTATTATTACCAGTTGTAATCAAATGCATGCCGTCTTCTAATTTGTCCATATGCCCAATGATAGTCACGTATGGACAATCTTTTACTTTATAAAAATCGGCTGGAGATATGGTAAATAACAACTCATAATCTTCCCCTCCATTCAATGCACAAGTAGTGGCAGCAATACCGAATTTCTCCGCATTCAACTTGGTTTCATCATGTATCGGCAACTTCTCTTCGTAAATGGTACAGCCCATTTGGCTTTGTTTACATAGATGCATCATCTCCGAACTAAGTCCATCACTAATGTCTATCATCGAAGTAGGCATAACTTCATTTTCTTTGAACCAAGTAATCATTTTATGCTTAGCTTCTGGTTTTAAAAAGCGTTCTAAAACATATTGTTGGTTTTCCAAATCTGGTTGCACACTCGGGTTTTCAAGAAATATTTTTTTCTCTCTTTCCAATAATAATAAACCCACATAAGCAGCTCCTAAATTTCCGGTTACACAAATCAAACTATTTTCTTGTGCGCCACTTCGGGTTACAAATTTATTTTCATTTACTTCTCCAATGGCTGTAATGCTGATGATTAGCCCCTTTGGCGAGGTAGTTGTATCGCCGCCTATTAAATCAACACCATATCGCTCGCAAGCAAGCATTACACCACTATAAAATTCATCCAGTGCTTCCACACTAAATCGATTGGAAATGGCCAAACTCAATGTAATTTGTGTCGGCTCGGCATTCATCGCATAGATATCTGAAATATTCACAATTACACTTTTATATCCCAAGTGTTTTAGTGGCATATACACCATATCAAAATGCACATCTTCCACAAGCATATCCGTACTCACCACCATTTGTTTACCAAATGTATCAATCACTGCCGCATCATCACCAATACCCAGTAAAGTAGATGCATTGCGGGTTTCATTGTCTCGAGTAAGATGTTCAATGAGTCCAAATTCACCCAAGGAACCGATTTCTGTTCTAGTACTACTCATTCTATTTTTTTTGCAAAGAAAAGGGAAGAAGAGGGAAAAGCATGAAGGTGAAGAGAAAAGCTTTCCACCATTTGTTTTAGAAAATATCAAATGGTGGATAAGCCAAATGCTACATTATTTGGGCGGCAGACACGCTCTCATTTCAATCTTTTTGCTTCAGAGCAAGCAAAAAGGATTTCCATTCGATCGTTGCCGCAATACACAGTGCATTTTTTAAAGTCTTCGAATAAAAAAATTCCTTTTTCCTACTACTCTTAATTCATCGCCATGTCAAGCATATAAATCCCGTAGGGATAACATAATTATAGAAACAAAAATATTAAATGGTAATAAAATCCCGTAGGGATGACATGATTATCGAGAGGACATGATTATCGAGATCATTCCGATATAACCATATCATTCGCATAAAAAAATACAAGCTTCCTCCATTTCTACAACCACATTCTATTATCTTGCAAGCATGATTTCGGTACAAACAGCCAAAGAACTAATTCGCAATAACAAAATACAAACGCCAAAAATAGAGATAGAGCTTCGTGCTGCTATCGGCTTTGCATCTGCACAAGATATTTTGGCACCAATCGACTTTCCTAGTTTCCCACAATCTGCTATGGATGGCTATGCGATTCGATATGAAGACCTACAAAAAAAATTACCGCTGCGAATCATTGGTGAAGTACAAGCTGGCAACACTTCTGCACAAACTGTCTTACAAGCCGGTGAAACCATGCGCATTTTCACCGGTGCAAAAATGCCAAATGGAGCAGATACAGTTGTAATGCAAGAAAAAGTTATTTTAGAAAAAGATACCATTACCATCCTAGACGAACAACTTGCGTTTGCTGCAAATGTGAGACCCATCGCTTCACAAACTAAGAAAGGAAATACCGTTGTACAAAAAGGGCAAAATATCACACCTGCTTCTTGTGCTTTATTAGCTGGACTAGGCCTTACAAACCTCTCTGTTTTTGTCAAGCCAAAAATCATCATCATCAATACTGGCAAAGAATTGATACAACCCGGATTACCTCTTTTGGATGGACAAATTTATGAAAGTAATTCCTACGCCTTACATGCTGCTTTACATCAATTAGACATTTCACCCTTCGAAATAAATTGGGTGGATGATGATCCAATCGACATTAAAAATGGACTATCTCATGCAATAGAAAATGCAGATATCATCTTGGTTACTGGCGGTGTATCGGTTGGCGATTATGATTTTGTGCATGATGCATTACAAGCATTAGGCGTTGAAAAAATATTACACAAAATAAAACAAAAGCCAGGCAAGCCATTGTACGTAGGTAAAAAAAATAGCAGCCTGATATTTGGTTTGCCAGGTAATCCTGCTTCAGTTCTCACTTGCTTTTACATGTATGTTGTGCCTGCAATACGCCACAGCATGGGCTTTGCAAGCACTGAACTTTTATCCATACAATTACCCTCACTTCATCCTATAACAAAAAATGCAGGACTTACCCATTTTTTGAAAGCGAGCATCACTACCAATGGCGTGCTTGCATTAGATCATCAAGAATCTTATAAAATGAATAGCTATGCAAATGCCAACGCATTGATCGAATTGAATGAAGAAACAACCACTATCGCAATAAATGATTTGGTGAAAGTATATTTGCTACCGTAGAAATTGACGCATGGATTATCCACTCATTGTATATATTTTACTGTTTGCAATCGCTTGTTTATACTCCTCGGTAGGACATGGCGGTGCTAGTGGTTATTTAGCCTTAATGGGTTTGTATGGAGTTGCATCTTCAACAGCAAAACCAGTTGCACTTTTATTAAATTGCTTTGTTTCCGTCATCGCCTTTCTTCAATTTTTTAGCAAAGGATTTTTTAATCTTCGTTTGTTTTTATGGCTGGCATGTATCTCTGTGCCTATGGCCTATTTGGGGAGTCAATGGGAGTTGAGTGATGTGCTGTATAAAAAAATTTTAGGTGCTTTATTACTCTTAACTTCTGTCCGTTTTTTTATGCCGATGAACAAAAATACAGACACAATTATAGCACCTATTCATTATGTATTACTGGTGGGAGCGAGCATTGGTTTCATCTCAGGATTGATTGGCATTGGTGGTGGCATTTTACTTTCTCCATTATTGATATTTTTCCGTTGGGCAGATGTAAAAACTAGCGCTGGTATCAGTGCACTTTTTATTTTCGTCAACTCTGCATCCGGACTCATTGGCTTATCAAACAAAGGAATAATTTGGAGTACAGATATGCAATGGATGCTGGGCGTCGCATTGGCTGGCGGTTTGGTAGGATCTTTCTTCGGCGCACGTTATGTAGAAAATAATAAATTAAAAATACTCTTGGGTATGGCATTATGTATTGCATCTCTAAAACTTTTATTTTTATAAGCAAATGCGATCTCTTTCTATCTATATTTTAGCTGGCGGAAATAGTTCTCGTATGGGACAAGATAAAGGTTTGCTGTTGTTAGATCAACGCAGCATTATGGAAACTATTTTGGATGAATGTAAACACATCACTTCTTCTATTTATATTTTAACTGCCAATGAAAAATATGCTGCATTTAACTACCCACTAATTCCTGATAGTATACAACACATTGGTCCAGCCGGTGGAATAGATGCTATGTTGCGGCACACACAAACAGAGAACAATTTAATCATCAGTTGCGATATGCCTTTTGTAACACATGCCGCTATGCTCGAACTTATTTCTTTACAAGAAGATCATGATATTACCATTCCCATGTTTCATGATTATCCTGAAGCGATGTTTGGCTTGTACAAAAAAAGATGTAAAAACAAATGGCGAGAGCAAATAGAAAAAGGCATACACAAAATGAGTATCATCATCTCACACTTTACCCATAATTTTGTAGATGGAAAATGTTTAGAAAAAAAATATCCTAAACTATTTACGAACATAAATACTCCTGAAGAATTAAAACAAGCACAACAATGGCGAAAACAATTACCGTAAAATTATTTGGGTCCATAGTCGATATTGTACAATGCTCTGTATTGACTTTGGAGGATGTTGAGGATGTGCATTCTTTACAGGAAAAATTATTTTTACTATTTCCAGCATTACAAAAAATACAATTTGCAATTGCTATTGATAAAAAAATTATACACGAAAATACGGCCATCAACGAACATGCAGACATTGCACTATTACCTCCTTTTTCTGGTGGCTAAAACCTATGGATAAACAAGCACTATACGATAGATTTCAACGCCAAATCATACTTCCAAATATGGATGAATTGGCGCAACAGAAGTTATTGGATGCAAAAGTTTTAGTCATAGGCGCAGGAGGTTTAGCTTGTCCATGTTTGGAATATTTAGTGCGTGCTGGTGTTGGAAATATCGGTATTGTCGATGGCGATTATGTCTCCGTTTCTAATTTACAAAGACAAACTTTATACAATGCAAATGACATTGGAAAACTAAAAGTTGATTGTGCAAAAGAGCGTTTAAAAAACATTCATCCGCATACAAATATTACAAGCTATCCATTTTTTTTGGATAGAAAAAATTGCTTGGCAATCATCCAACAATATGATATTATTTTGGATTGTACAGATCAATTTACAGCCCGTTATTGTATCAATGATGCTTGTGTTTTGTTGGAGAAACCATTGGTGTTTGGTGCAGTATTTCAGTATGAAGGACAAGTGGCAGTATTTAATATCGGCGATAAAAAGGAGCAAAGAAATTTACGAGATATCTTTCCAACTATTCCAAATCAAGAAGCACATGCTACTTGCAATGAAGCAGGAATTTTGGGTGCTGTTGTTGGTATTATTGGCACCATGCAAGCATTAGAAACCATCAAACTCATTACCAACATGCAAGGTGTTTTGGCGAACCAATTGCTCACTTATCATTTCTTACACCACAGCATATTTACAGTATCTATTCCAAAAAATAAGACCTATTCTTTACCAATGAATGAACAAGAATTTTTAGATATAGAAGAAAATACTTCTTGCAAAAACCAAATCCAACAGGAACTAAATCAAGCTCAATTTCTAGAAAAAATAAAAGCAGGAAACACGCAAGTTATTGATGTGAGGCAACTGCATGAAATGCCCATTATTCCAGAGTTACAAGCCTTACGAATTCCAATAGATACTTTAGCAACAAGAATACATGAACTAGATACTTCTAAAGATATATTACTTTTTTGTCACGCAGGTATTCGTAGCTTGATGGCATTAGAATATTTAACGGAAGAATGCGGCATGCAACAAGTGTTTCATTTAAAAGGTGGACTGCTGCAATGGAAAAATTAAACCATAAGAGATGACTGAAAAGAAAATTAAAAATATATTTATACAAGGCGCAATCACTTCGCAATTCATTGCAGATAGTATTGCTAAACATAGCAGTAAAAAAGACATTGGTGCCCATAGTATCTTTTTAGGGCAAATACGAAATGATGTCATTGATGGACAAGAAGTAGTTGCCATTGAATATAGCAGTTACGAAGAAATGGCATTGGAAAAAATGCATACTATTCGGGAACAAATATTTGAAAAATACACACTCACATGTATGCATGTTTACCACAGTCTTGGCAAGGTGCATACAGGTGAAATTTCGCTCTTCGTTTTTACTTCTTCTATCCATCGCAAAGAGGCAATTGAAGCCTGTACAGAAATAGTAGAACAAATCAAAAATGAATTGCCCATTTGGGGGAAAGAAATTTTTGTTGCAGGTGATTATGTTTGGAAGGAAAATAAATAAGGTAAGTTTTCGTTTGATGAGCATCAACTGTTAGGAAATTGTAAATGCTTAATTGATAATTCTAAATATGTTTGACTTTATCGGTTGCTGTCCCACCAACCGAAATTATTAAAAATAAGCGACTGTCTTTTTATAAAATTTTAACACAAAAAATCATTTCACTTTGAATTTCAAAGTAAGTTTGCGGAAAATATAAAATCATGCTACTACTTAAAATTGAAAGTACATTCAAAGACTACAAAGAATTTTGCACCTACACTTTTAATCACCCATCCGATACTTTTTACATAAAGAAAACACTCAGCATTGCAGTCCTCTGTGGCATGCTGTACGGATTCATCATGGGCATGTACAATTCCATTTTACAAGCCTTTGTATCTGCAATTAAAGTACCACTGCTATTCTTTGCGACCCTGGCTATTTGCATTACCTTATTATACCAATTATAAATAATAAGTAGTCCAAATATTTGGAATTAGTTTTTTTTGTATTATCTTTGGACTATATAATAAATATAACATGGCTTTACCACTTCAAATTACAATTACAGAAACAATCCCCGAACTTCGATCACTTCAACGC
>CANJRV010000033.1 GCA_947476825.1 Bacteroidota bacterium
ACCCGAATCTATTCGACATTTGTAATGTCGAATAGCTATCGGCGGTTTTGCAAACTGCATAAGCAGAGTATCTAATATTGTTTTAAAAATAAATCTCTTCGGCATGTTGAACATGGATAAAGAAGATTCTGCAAACCTTTCCACTTACCAATAATTCTTCAATTTAATTCGTGAACAACTATCTTTGAATCATGAAGAAAATTTCATTAGCAAAGCTATCTACCCGCGCACCAAAATCTTTTGAGAAACAAGCAATCAAAGAAAAGACTCTCGGATTATTAGATGAATTGGAAACATTACAAAATCTATTACACGCCGAATCGCAACATGCCATATTGGTCATCATTCAAGGTATGGATGCATCTGGAAAAGATGGCGTAGTAAGAGATGTATTTACTTGCGTGAATCCAATGGGTGTTCAAGTGAAATCGTGGAAAGCACCCAGTGCCGAGGAATTAGCCCATGATTTTTTGTGGCGTATACATCAACATACTCCCGCAAAAGGAATGATACAAATTCATAATCGTTCGCATTATGAAGATATATTAATTACCCGCGTGCATCAATGGATAGATGATGATACAGCAAGGAAGAGAATCAGGGCTATCAATGATTTTGAATATTTATTGAGCACGGCTGCAAATACCACTATCCTTAAATTTTATTTACACATCTCGCCAGAAGAACAACAAATCAGATTGAAGGAACGAATACAACAACCCGAAAAAATGTGGAAGTATAATGAACACGATTTTCAAGAAGCGAAATTGTGGAATATATACATGAAATATTATGAAGAAGTATTTGAAACCTGCAATGATATTCCTTGGCATATTATTCCATCTGATCAAAATTGGGTGAAGAATTATTTAATCGCTTCCAAATTAGTAGAGACATTGAAAGGATTGAATATGAAGTTTCCGGGGTTGAAAAAGTAAAAAGTCGTAAGTCGAAAGTCGTAAGTCGAAAGTAGAAAGTCGAAAGTAAAAAGTAAAAAGTAGTTAGTAATTGGATTTTGGAATTTGGGATTTGATTTTTGAGATTTTGGGCTTTGGGATTTTCGGCTTTGGAATTTGGATTTGAAGTGAATGCTAACATATCAATGACTACTTTCGTCTGTGACTTTAGTATTCACTAAAAAAATCGATTATGAAATCTATCAAATTACTTCAAGCTACATTATTATTAATTGTTTTTGTTTCGATGCTTGTAATGTTCAATGCATGCAAACGAACTCCAATTAACACAGATACCAACAATGCACAAACCGTTACGGCTACTATCTTTGGGCAGATCATTACCGAAGATGGAACACCGATGAAAGATGTGGCAGTACAAGTTGGAACCCATACATTCGTCACCGACTCAACAGGGATTTTTTATTTTTCAAAAATTTCCAGTTCACAAAACGCGACCTTAATTAGCGCAACAAAAATTAATTATTTCACAGGTTATCGCACATTAAAAATTACGCCAAATAAAGATCATTACACTCGCATCATGATGATTGAAAAAACAAATGCATCACAGTTCGATGCGGCGACAGGCGCAACTGTAAATGTCAATGGCGGTGGTACTATTACCTTTCAGGCAAATAGTATTGTATATAAAAATGATGGTACACCTTTTAGTGGAATAGTAACTGTCTATTCAAAATGGCTAGACCCAACTGCAAATAATTTACCGCAATTAATGCCAGGCGATCTCAGAGGTGTGGATTCAAGCAACACAGAAAAAATATTACAAACATTTGGTATGATAGAGGTTGAACTTTTTGATAATGCAAATCAACCTTTACAAATTGCTACTACAAAAACAGCACAATTAAGTTTTCCAATTCCTTCGGCAATAGCCATGAATGCACCTTCTGTGATTCCGCTTTGGTTTTTTGATACAACAACAGGTCTGTGGAAAGAAGAAGGCAGCGCAAACAAACAAGGCAATAATTATGTGGGTAATGTAAAACATTTTTCATTTTGGAATTGTGATATGCCAAGTATTTTTGTTAATCTTGATTTGACATTGACTAATAATACTGGATCTCCTTTAGTGAATACACAAATTAAAATTACGAATCCCGCAACTGGTGCTTTCTCGTATGGCAGCACAAATAGCTCAGGTTTTGTTTCTGGACTTGTACCTGATAATGCAACTCTTACAATGGAGGTTATTATGTATCCATGTTTGACTTCAATTTATTCTCAAACTGTAAACACTTTATCATCACCAATCAGTTTGGGAACAATTGCAATAAACCCTCCAGTTTTAAATACTGCTATTGTTACTGGTACTGTTTTAAATTGCGCAGGAAACCCTGTAGGCAATGGATTTATTACCATTAATGGTCTAATTATTTCGACCAATGCCAGTGGCACATTCAATGCGACATTAACTTTGTGTAGCTTGCCGCCAACAGTTACAGTAGCAGCTTACGATATGTCAACTGGAGAGAGTGTTGGTAAATCTGTAACTATATCATCGGGAGTTAATAATCTTGGAACCCTTTCTGCATGTGGCGATCCTAGCGAATACATCATTTGGACTTCGACTGTCGGACTCACGTCAACTACTTACTCTTTTAGCAAACCACTTGGCACTTGTGCTGGTACATATGACGGTTTTGAGACAGCGATTGCTGGTTCCTTAATTGCAGATTCCACTTCCGTTGAAGCTGCGATTACAGGACCTACTTCTGTTTCAGGGACTCATAATATATATGAACTTTTTGATTGTATAGATAATACTTGGTGTACACCAGTTTCAACAATACCAGTAACATTAATTAAGTATGAGGGAGTAGGTGGAATTATTGAAGGAAGTTTTACCGGTGATTTTACAAGTGCAACAATTCCCCTACGAACTATAAGTTGCAATTTCAAAGTTAGGCGGCAATAATTTTTTAATTGTTTTGCTAAACTAAACATGTAAAGAAAGGGAAGATTTTTATGTACAGTCGTATTGCGGCAACGATAGAACGGAAAGCCCGTATTTCGCTGCTTTGAGCGAAAACGGACTTGGAGTGATAGCGTGAGTGCCGCCCTAATAATTCTAATGAAACAATTAGTAAAGCCGATTTTATAAGTAGTTAGTAGTGAGTAGTTAGTATTGAGTAGTTAGAAGTGAGTAGTTAGTATTGAGGAAAAAGTATTGTAGGAATTCGAAGTTTAGTAGTGGTTTTAATTTCAAATCTTCAAATTGACTTTTGGAATTTGGGATTTGAATTTTAGAATTTGGGATTTGATTTTTGGAATTTTCGGCTTTGGAATTTGGATTTTTATAATTTGGGATTTAAAGTTGAATCAGAGAATAGTTCTGTACAAACAATTCCACTTACATTTGCAGCGCTATGAGTAAAAAAGGAAAAATATTGGTAGCCATGAGTGGTGGTATAGATAGCACCATTGCGGCTTTGATGCTACATGATGAAGGGTATGAAGTAATTGGTATCACCATGAAAACATGGGACTATGCTGCTAGTGGTAGTCATGGTAAAAAGGAAACAGGCTGTTGCAATTTGGATAGTTTTAATGATGCCCGACAAGCTGCAGTGCAACATGGTTTTGCGCATTATGTATTGGATATTCGAGAGGAGTTTGGAGATGCGGTAATTGAAAATTTTGTTGATGAATATATTGCTGGTCGTACGCCGAACCCTTGCGTAATGTGCAACACGCATATCAAATGGAATGCCTTACTGAAACGTGCAGATGTATTGGATTGCGAATTTATTGCCACTGGTCATTACGTAAATGTTCGTGCAGAGAATGATCGATATGTGATTTCGAAAGGTGTGGATGAAACCAAAGACCAAAGTTATGTATTATGGGGATTGTCGCAAGCTTGTTTGAGCAGGAGTGTATATCCATTGGGCGGTTTGCGCAAAACAACAGTTCGACAAATGGCATTGGATTATGGCTATCCTGAATTGGCAAAGAAAAGCGAGAGTTATGAAATTTGTTTTGTGCCGGATAATGACTATCGAAATTTTTTAAAGAAAAAAGTTGTTGGCTTAGAAGAACGAGTAGATGGCGGTGATTTTGTTTTGACCGATGGCACCAAAGTGGGTAAGCATAAAGGCTATCCTTTTTATACCATTGGACAACGTAAAGGTTTGGATATTGCATTGGGCAGACCCATGTATGTAACCGATATTCAACCAGAGTCAAATACAGTCGTATTGGGCGATGAAGAAGATTTAGAACGCATGGATATGCAAGTGGGTAAACTGAATTTTATTAAATATGATACAATAAAAGAAGGGCAAGAATCGTTTACGAAAATTCGCTATAAAACAGTAGGTACTTCGTCTAAACTATCTATTCATCAAGGAATAGTACATGTGCAGTTTGATCAAGCAGTGAAAGGTGTGGCACCTGGCCAATCTGCTGTTTTTTATGAAGGCGATGATGTAATAGCTGGCGGTATCATATTAAATTGAGAATAAGTATTTTTTACAAGGACCAATTATTCCATATATATTTGAATTCATGAAAGTAAAGTTGCTCTATTTTATTTTATTGCTTGCGATATTTTCTGCATGTAAGCGTGCAGTGATTCCAGCGAGTGAGGTAGCATTAGGCAAGGAATATTTTCCATTGTCCTTGGGGCATTTTATAGAGTATCAAGTGGATTCGATTGTGTATGATGATTTTCATAAAACAACCGATACGATTCACTTTCAATATCGCGATGAAATAGCAGATACTTTTGCAGACAATGAAGGTAGAAGATCATTCATTGTGAATAGATATCAACGACAAGATAGCATGTCGGCATGGGCAGAAAATATCACCTATTATATTACCCAAGCAAATGCCAGTGTAGAAGTAGTAGAAAATAATTTGAGAATAATAAAAATGGTATTTCCAGTGAAGGCGAATACGAATTGGGATGGTAATATTTATATTCCATCTGTCAGTAACCCAGAATTAAATTGGCTGAATGGATGGGATTATCATTACGCAGAAATCAATGGCGATTTCGAAAATGGGATCCAAAATTTTCCGAATTCATTGCGTGTAGCGGAAGCAAATATTTATGCTGGCGATTCGTTAGGAACTATTTATAGTGAGCGAATCTTTGCGCAAGAAGTATATGCGAAAAATATTGGCTTAATTTATAAAGAACTAGTCAATTGGGAATACCAAGAAAACACACATTACAGAAAAGGCTTTGTATTAGTTTATAGAGCCATTCATTACAATTAAAATTATTTCATGTATGTATAAATTTATATTCACTTTTTTATTGTTCGGATTTATTTTTTCCTTGAAAAGTGAAGCGGCTCCAGCCTATGCATTTCGTGTAACTTTTAAAGATAAAAATGGAACCTTGACTTTTGCCGATTCTCTACAATTCTTATCTCCTAAGGCTTTGCAAAGAAGAAATAAGCAAGGGATTGCATTAGATAGTACCGATTTGCCTATTGTTGAATCGTATATTGATACGGTAATGACTACAGCAGCTGCGGTCAAATTGCACAATAAATCCAAGTGGTTTAATCAAATTGTAGTCATCACTTTCGACTCTTCCAAAATTGCAGACATACAGGCATTGCCAATGGTGCAAAGTGCGGTGTTGGTTGCTCGTTTTTCTAATGGTATTTTTAAAACAGAAACGAATTTGTCAACACAAAAATTTCCTGTCGTGCAAGACATGGAAAATAAAACAAGAGGCACTTCCGCTTATTATGGATTGGCTTATCATTCCATAGAAATGTTACAAGGAGACTGCTTACATGATTTAGGTTACAGAGGCGAAGGAATGGATATTGCAATATTGGATGTGAATTTTAGACGAACCGATTCTTGTGCGGCATTTGATACTTTACTTGCCCAAAATAGAGTGAAGGATGTATACAATTTTGCCCGCGATACAGGATATGTATATTCGATGGTAATACCAAGTGATCATGGTATGAATGCGCTGGGTTGCATGGCTGGCAATACACCTGGAACTTATGTAGGTACTGCACCTTATGCTAATTTTCATTTATACATTACCGAAGATATTACAGTTGAGCAACCTATAGAACAAGACAATTGGTTGTCGGCTGCCGAGCGTGCAGACAGTATTGGAATCTATGTTATAAGTTCCTCTTTAGGCTATAATATTTTTGATGCTGGATTTACACCATTTGCGTATTCAGATATGGATGGGAAAACAACCCTAATCGCCAAAGCTGCAAATAAGGCTTCCAGCAAAGGGATGTTTGTTGCAATAGCGCAAGGAAATGAAGGTGGTTCGGCTTGGCAATATTTACTTACACCAGCGGATGCAGATAGTGCTTACAGCGTTGGTTCTGTAGATGGTTCAGGCAGTTGGGCAAATAGTGGTTATGGTCCAAATTATGCTGGTTGGGTAAAACCAAATGGCGTTGCATTGGGCAAAAATGTGCCATTGATTGGTGGAAGCTGTGCAGTTGGTGTAAGCAATGGATCCTCTTTTGCATGTCCCATTTTATGTGGAGCAATTGCTTGTTTGTGGCAATCGGTACCAACACTTACTTGTTGGCAATTGAAAAATTTGGTACAAATGGTGAGTAGCAAATACAATGATAGCACGTATTGGACAACATTGGGTTATGGTATTCCTAATCTTTGTCTAGCCCGACAAATCGCATTAGGTACTTCAGATATTCAACAAATAGATTATCGGTTTGCTATTTATCCCAATCCAACACAAGGCGCTTTTGATGTAAAATCTTTTGATCCATCTATACAAAAATTTACCTATTCTATTTATACCACGGCTGGTAAATTAGTATATCAAAATAAAGAATGGAATGCACAACACTTTCATTCTGAAGCATTGAAAAATCAAGCTGCTGGAGAATATATATTATTGATTTCTACCGGAACAAAAATGTATACGGCTAAATTAATGAAGCTGTAATCTGATCAATTTCCTCTGCGTATTCTTGCATCCATTGGTTTAATTTTGTTTTGAATACAGGGTCAGAAATATTGGTATCAAAATTACCTTCTTGCATAATATTTTCTAATAATTTATCCTGTGCTTTTTGGCTATTAATGGCAATGGAATATGGTGTATGTGAAAAGGAAACCATTTCATAAACGGAGTTGAACACATTCGGAAATAAAATCCCTAATTCCTTTTCTATTTTCTTTCTTTCTAGAAATGCAGGAGACGCAATTTTGTCTCTCATTTCAATGAAATTATTTAGTGCCAAATCCGCAACCGCATCTCCATTTTGTTTTCTGGCTTTTTGGTAGGCTTCAAAAATGGTTTTCCAGTTTTTATCTTCGCTCGCATCTAGAATTTCAATAAATTGACAACAGTCTTCAAAGCCAGCATTCATGCCTTGTCCATAAAAAGGAACAATGGCATGTGCAGCATCGCCAATCAACATATTTTTATCTTTGTGCGTCCAAGGCTCACATTTGACAGTGACTAAGGATGAAGTAGGATTTTGTAAGTAGTCTTCTATGAATGTTGGCATCAATGCAATGGCGTCCGGAAATTGAGTAGTAAAGAAATCGGTAATTTCCTCTTTGGTTTTTAAAGAAGTAAAGGATGGATTGCCTTCAAAAGGAAAGAAAAGCGTGCAAGTAAATGAACCATCTATATTTGGAAGTGCAATCAGCATATAATTTTTTCTTGGCCAAATATGGAGTGCATTTTTCTCTAATAAAAATGAGCTATTTGGTCCTGCAGGAATATGTAATTCCTTATAGCCATGTTCAATATAAAATTGATTGTAATTGTATCTGTCTTTTTTTGTGTATGCATTTCTAAGTGCAGAGAAAGCGCCATCGGAAGCAATAATTAATTCGTGGTTTTTATCGACGCTTACTTCTTTCGTCAAAGTATCTTCGATAGTTAATGTGTTCGTGTCAATGTCCACATCTAAGATTCTTTTATTGAATATAAATTGAACGCCTTTTTGTTCAGCAAGTTCAATTAATTTTTTATTTAACTCGCCTCTACTCACGCTATAAATTGCTTCTTTGTTTTTACCATAATATTGAAAAATGGTATTCCCTTCAACAGGGTGAATTTCTCTGCCAAACATAGGTATGGCAATCTCTTCTATCTCTTTTCGCAAGTCGGCTAATTCTAAACCAGCCCAGCCTCTTACGCTCATGGCTAAGTTGATGGATCTACCAGCGCTTACTGTTGTTTTGCGCATGTCGCCACGTCGCTCAATCACTGATACTTGGTAACCTCTTTTTTGTAATAAAATGGCAAGGAGTGAACCTACAAGACCAGCGCCTAATAAAGTAATATTTTGTTTCATGTTTAGTATTTTCTTTCTGTGGTATAATTGACTAATTTATACAAATAATCCCGTGTTTCGCTCGGTGGAAATTGATTTAAAATGTCGAAGGCACGGTCTATAAATTCTTTCATTTTTTCTTCAGCATATTTTATGCCACCAAATTGCACAACGGTGTCAATGATGTATTGTACTTCGTGCTTATTTTTTGTAGCATTTTTAAAAATAGAAATAATTTTATTCTTCGTTTTTTTATCACATTGTTGTAATGTATAAATCAAAGGTAAAGTCATTTTCTTTTCTTTAATGTCGTTGCCAGTTGGTTTTCCAATATCGGCTTTTCCATAATCAAATAAATCATCTTTAATTTGAAAAGCGATGCCGACATTTTCGCCGAAGTTTTTGAGCAAAAGAGTTTTGTTCTCATCTTCACTAGTTGAATAGGCGCCAGCAGCGCAAGCAGATGAAATTAAGGAAGCAGTTTTACATGTAATGATATTAAAATAGATGGCTTCGGTAATATCTAATTTCCTTGCTTTTTCGACTTGAAGTAATTCGCCTTCACTCATTTCTTTGACGGCATTTGCTATAATTTCTAAAACCCTAAAATCTTTATGATTAAGGGAAAGCAGAAGTCCTTTTGATAGCAAATAATCGCCGACCAACACTGCGATTTTATTTTTCCAAAGTGCATTGATGGAAAAAAAGCCACGACGTTTGGAAGAGTCATCTACCACATCATCATGCACCAAGGTGGCTGTATGTAAGAGTTCTATTAAGGAGGCAGCGCGATAGGTTTTTTCATTGATATTACCACACAGCTTTGCGGATAATAAAACGAACATTGGTCTGAGTTGTTTCCCTTTGGTGCGGACTATGTATTTCATAATTTTATCCAGTAGCGAAACATTACTTTCAACCGCTTTGTTAAACGTCCTTTCGAACTCGATAAATTCTGATTTCAAATACTTTTTGATCTCATCCATGGTAATATTACAATGATAATCAACTATTGATTATTTTAAAAGAAAATTAATATAATTATTTCTTTTATAAAAAGATTCTATATCTGGAAGCACAATTTTACAAAAATAATGTTTATGCTAAATACAAAGAATCTAATTAAATTCATGTTTGTTATTTTATTAGGCTTCTCTGCTCATTCTGTATTTGCTCAAGAGGAATCAGCTACTACGAAAGTTGCTCCAGTTCATACTAGTTTAGGTTATGATGTTACGGATACAAGTTTAATTCCGCGTTTAAGAATGGAACAACAAAGAGATTTTCTGGCAAATCAATACGATTTTCCAGCGAAGCCTCGTAATCAATGGGAGCTCGGGATAAATGTTGGTTCATTTACTATTTCAGGCGATGTTGTTTCTAAGATTATGGTAAATGCGAAAAACCCTGGTCAATCCATTGGATTTGGCGTTCATTTACGCAAAGCTTGGGGTTATATTTTTTCTACTCGTTTGCAATTTATGCATGGTGTAGCTTCTGGTTTTAATTGGCAATCTTCTGTAGGTTATTGGAACCATGATAATCCATGGACGCAAAAAGGTTATGGTGTCAATCCAGTTTTTTATAATTATAAAACCAATTTGGATGAGTTGTCCTTTCAGGTAATTGCTTCACTCAATAATGTAAAATTTCATAAGGCAAGAAGTAAATCAAATATTTATGCTATCGTTGGAATTGGCGGTGCTTTGTATGCTTCTTGGGTAGATGCATTGAATTCTAAAAATGTCCCTTATAATTTTACGAATATTTTAAACAAAGAATATGCTTCTAATGGTTCTAGTGCGAAGAAGGCAAAAAATATTGATTTGAAAAATTTGTTTGATGGTACTTACGAAACTAGAGCAGAAAGAAGTGAAAATGCATCATGGCTTAGTAACAACAAAACACTTCGATTTGTTTTTACCGCTGGTCTAGGTATTCAATGTAAATTGGGTAAAAAAGTATCTTTATCTTTTGAAGATAAACTTACAATGGCTAATGATGATTTGTTGGATGGTCAAAGATGGCAAGAGTTCCCATTACCTACATACGGAGGTTCTGCGATGAGCAGCAATAATGACTCCAACAATTATTTATCTGTTGGATTAAATATGCCAATTGGTAGAAAATCCGTAGCGCCACTATGGTGGATGAACCCATTGGATTATGGATACGGAGAATTACATCACGGACATGGGACAGGAGATTGCGATGCAGATGCGGATGCTGATGGCGTTTCAGATTGTTTTGATAGATGCCCAGATACGCCAAACGGTGTTGGATGCGACACACATGGTTGCCCAATTGATACAGATGGTGATGGTGTTCCTGACTTTAAAGATAAACAATTAATCACACCAACAGAGTGTCAACCAACAGATGCAGATGGTGTTGGTACTTGCCCTGATCCAGAATGTTGTAAAGGCGGTGGTCAAGGTAGTGTGCGTTCATCAACTGGATGTGGTGGTATTGCAGGTGGTAGCTTTGGATTCCAAGCTAGCACTACAAAATTATCTACCCCAATTATCTCTTCATTGTCGAAATAGTCAACTTCTATGAGAAGTAACCCGAACTGTAAAGTGGTGATGATGGGGAATGGTAATGCTAGTAAAATGGAACAACAACGTTCATGGGATCGCGTAAGTGCTATCATTAATTTTATGGTTGACAAGCAAGGAATCGATAGAGAAAGATTCATTTTCCAATACGGTCAAAATGGTAACCCGAATGCAGTTGATTTTCGTTCAGCTGGCGAAAACGAAGAAGGTCCTTCTAATATGCCACCTCCATTCATGAATTTGAGATCTAGAGATCAAAGTAGATAGTAATTAAAATTAAATAGCGCCTTCAAAATAGAAGACGTTTTTTTTAATATTCTCCAATTTGATTTTTTGTATCCATGAAAAGTAGAAAAAATCATATTCGATGCCTTAAAGTTTAGCATTCAATGTTTGGGATATATAGGAAGTTGAATAGAGATAAGTGCGAATAGTGTAATAATTAGAAATAATTTTAAATATACATTTTTTTGCTTTTTAATATTTATGATTCTATATTTGCGTGATACTATAGGAAATCTTATAAAATTCAATAAAAAAATTAATTTATGTCAAGAAAAATGAACTTATTTTTAGCAGGAGTTGTTGCTCTGTTTGCCACTGGAAGTCTCCATGCACAAGAAACCACCACAACAATGTATAGAGGCGGTGGATACGATTTCGCAGATACATCATTGATACCTGCAAAAAGAATTCCTCAACAAAGAGATTTCTTAAACAGCCAATATGATTTTCCTTCTAAGCCTAGAAACCAATGGGAAATTGGCTTGACAGCAGGTTTATTAAATATTTCAGGAGATGTTAGATCTAAATCAATTTTTAATCAACCAATAAAAGCTGCAAACACGCTTGCTTGGGGTTTACACGTTAGAAAAGCTTGGGGATATGTAATATCAACAAGATTCCAATATTTACATGGAAATGCATCTGGATATAATTACCAAAAATCTGATGGATATTGGGGACATAGCGGCAATCCATACAATACAGTTGGTGGAGGTTATACTGAAAATGTAAATTACAGTTACAAAACTAGTGTATCTGAATTTTCATTACAAGTTGTTGCTGCTCTAAACAATTTGAAATTTCATAAAGCAAGAAATAAAGTGAGTTATTATGCCTTAGCTGGTGTTGGTGGCTTATTGTATAATTGTAAAGTAGATGCTCTTGATGCTGCAGGTGCTAAATACAAATTTAGTTCTATAAATACAGTACCTACTGCAGGTCACATTTACGAAGATCGTAAAACAATTAATAAAGCATTGAAAGATATGTTTGACGGGGAGTATGAAACTCCAGCTGAAAGACATGACAATCGTCCTTGGTCTGGTGATAATACATATCGCACCATCTTCACTATGGGTGGAGGTATGCAATTTAGATTAGGTAAGAGATTGTCTTTACAAATAGAAGACAAAATTACTTTGACTAATGATGATTTGATTGATGGACAAATGTGGCAAGAACAACCAGCTACAACTGGTGGTAAAACTACTTCATCAATGACTAGTGATTTTGATAATTATAATTATTTTTCAGTAGGTCTTAATGTACACTTAGGTGGTAAATCAGTAGATCCATTATGGTGGATGAACCCATTAGATTATGGATATAATGAAATGAAACGCCCTCGTACTGCGCCAACTAGCAAATGTGATTTAGATGCTGATAATGATGGTATTTCTGATTGTTTCGATCATTGCCCTAACACACCAGGTGGTGTAAGTGTTGATTCTCATGGTTGTCCATTCGATACAGATGGTGATGGTGTACCTGATTACAAAGACAAACAATTAATTACTCCAACTGAGTGTCAACCTAGTGATGCTGATGGTGTAGGTAAATGCCCTGAACCAGAATGTTGCAAAAATAGACCTCCAGTGAAAGAAGAAACTTGTGGTGGTATTGCTTCTGGTAGTGTTGCCTTCACAGTAGGTGTAAGCAAATTAAGCACTAACGCAATGTCTCAATTAAATGGCTTAGCTGCATCTATGAAAAATAATCCAAACTGCAAAGCGGTGATTACAGGTAATGGTAGCGGTAATAAAGTTGAACAACAAAGATCTTGGGAAAGAGCAAATTCAGTTATTAATTTCATGGTTGAAAAACAAGGAATTGATCGTGAAAGATTTATTTTCCAATACAGTGGTATGGGTGATTCTAATTCAGTAGATTTCAGATCTGCAGCACCTGGCGAAGAAGGACCTTCAACAAAAGCTCCACCATTCCCAAATTTAAATAAAAAATAATTTTAAGCAATTATATTAAAAGGGCTATCACATTTGTGATAGCCCCTTTTCATTAGGTGAAAATGGTAATAATAGGAGTAGCATGAATTAATGGATTTACAATTTTATAAAATTCTTTTATTTTAAATTTTACTATTATTATTTCGCTTGAATAACTATATTTGCCCTAGCTTTTTTAATTTCTACAATTTCTTACTATGACAAAAAAAATTTACAATTTATTCCTTTTTTCATCTTTGCTTTTATCAAGCATAGCTGGATATTCTCAAGAAGAAAAGAAATTAGTTTATAAAGGCAATGGTTATGATTTTGCAGATACTAGCCTTATTCCAAATAATAGAAAACCTCAGCAACAGGATTTTTTGGCAAATCAGTACGACTTTCCAGCAAAACCTCGAAGCCAATGGGAATTAGGTATTTCAGGTGGTGTAGTTAATGTATCTGGAGACGTACGTTCCAAATCTATTTTTAACCATCCACAAAAGGCTATAAATACCCTTGGATGGGATATTCATTTACGTAAAGCGTGGGGTTATGTGATTTCTACCCGATTGCAATTTATGCATGGTATTGCATCAGGATATAATTACCAAGAGTCTGAAGGCTATTGGGGGCATGCTTCCAATCCTTGGCAAATGGCAGGTTATACGCAAGATGTTTATTATAATTATAAAACAACAATGAGTGAACTATCTTTAGAGTTGGTTGCTAATTTAAATAATCTAAAATTCCATAAGGCAAGAAATAAAGTGAGTTATTATGTTTTTGCTGGTACTGGAGGTTTACTTTATAATGTGATGATTGATGCTAAGGATAAAAATAAGAATAATGCAAATTATGATTTCATAGCAATCACAACTAGTCCTAATCATATTTATGATTCAAGAAAAACTATCGATAAGCAATTAAGAGATTTATTTGATGGAGAATATGAAACCAATGCGGAACGCCATGAAAATGCTGCTTGGTCTGGGAAAAATACATATAGAACCATTTTAAATTTAGGTGTTGGTTTGCAATACAGATTATCCAAAAATTTTACGTTGCAAATTGAAGAAAAGGTTACACATACTGGTGATGATTTAGTGGATGGACAAAGATGGCAAGAAAGACCTAGAGTATCTTCGACTACTGTAGGTGCAAAGACTTCTTCTTCATTGACTCGTGATTTTGATAATATAAACTATGTTTCTATTGGCATTAATATGCATATTGGAAATCATTCTGTTGAACCATTATGGTGGATGAATCCTGTGGATTACAGTTACAATGGTTTGAGTCGTCCAGTAGCACATAATGCTAAATGTGAAACAGATACAGATGGTGATGGTATAGCAGATTGCTTTGATACATGTAACGATACACCAAGTGGTGTGAGTGTGGATAGTCACGGATGTCCAATGGATATTGATGGTGATGGCATCGCAGATTATAAAGATAAACAATTAATAACTCCAACGGATTGCCAACCTTCTGATGCAGATGGTGTAGGTAAATGTCCAGATCCAGCTTGTTGCGGATTACCTATGAAAGTTTCAGGATGTGGAAATGTAGCCAATGGTTCTATTCAATTCTTAGAAAATTCTTCATTCATTAATGTTTCAGCTAAATCTCAATTAGATAATTTGGCAGCTAGCATGCGTTCAAACCCAGATTGTAAAGTGGTGTTTGTTGGAAATGGAAATGGTAATAAAGTAGAACAACAACGATCATGGGATAGAGTAAATGGCGTAATCAATTACTTGGTAGATAAACTACAAATTGATAGAGAAAGATTTATCTTCAGATACGGACAAGCAGGTTTGATGAATTCTGTAGAGTATCATGCAGCAAGTGCTGGCGAAGATGGACCTTCAAATGTTCCGCCTCCACATCCAAATATTAAATTGAAATAAAAATTAATGCTTTCAATAAAAAAATCCTGATTCATTTCAGGATTTTTTTATTCATTAGATTTTGTTTTAAGCATTACAACATACCTTCGCAATCTTAAATTCAAAAAGTAAAATATGAACACATTACAATTAGTAGAGGAGATGAGCCATACGCTTTCTCAATTACAGAAGGGTCAGCATACATTAGAAAATATTGGCAAAATTGAAGTGGGAACTACGCCAAAGACTCTTGTTTGGCAAATGGATAAAGTAAAATTATATCATTATGATAGAGAGACTCCTGCTACATGTAAAATTCCAGTGTTGGTTTCTTTCGCCATTATGAATAGACATGATGTATTGGATTTACAACCAGATAGATCTTTAATGAAAAAATTTTTAGATGAAGGTTTAGATATTTATATTATGGATTGGGGCTATCCTACTAAGGCGGATAGATATATTACCATGGAGGATTATATTTTCGATTATATGAATGGCGCTGTTGATTTTATTCGTAAAACACATGGCATTCAGAAAATAAATAAAATGGGGATTTGTCAGGGTGGTACCTTCTCAGCAATTTATGCAGCTTTATTTCCAGAAAAATTGAATACCCTAACTACTTATGTAGCACCGTTTGATTTTACAACAGATAAATGTATGTTGTATAAATGGACAAAATATTTGGATGTAGACACTATGGTTGATTCATTAGGTATCATTCCTGCAGATGTTATTAATGCAGGATTTAGTATGCTAAAACCAAGTATGGATGTGTCGAAATATTTTGGTGTTTTAGAGTCATTAGATAATGAAGAAAAGATCATGAACTTTTTAAGAATGGAATATTGGAAAGCAGATTGTCCGGACATGGTAGGTGAAATGTATAGAAAGTATATTAAGGATTTATTCAGAGACAATAAACTGATTAAAGGGGAATTTGAAATTGGTGGTCAGAAGGTGGATTTGAAAAATATCACCATGCCTTTCTTAAATATTTATGCAACAGAAGATACTATCATTCCAAATGAATCCACTATTGCCATCAATGCAAAAATAGGTTCAAAGGATAAAGAGTTATATGCATTCCCTGGCGGTCATATCGGCGTATTTGTTGGTGGACGATCACAAAAGGAACTTGGACCTAAGGTTGCTAGATGGGTAACAGAAAGAAGCAATTAATACTTGCAGAACAAGTTAAGTTCTCCAATAAATAAGATGCTTACTGCATCAAAATAATTAAAAGGCAATGGATTTATTCTGTTGCCTTTTTTGCATGCATAAATAAATAATAACAATGTTTGATATAGTCTAGAAATTCATATTCAGATGCAGTCTGTAGAAAAGTATAACTTGGTCTATACTTTTTTTGAAAGGTCGCTAAATCCTCATTTTCTAAATATGTTATTTTATGAATGAGTCGATCATTAAATACAAAGTCAATATATTTTTCTTGTTCCCATTTTGCATACATGTCTTGAAAAGCCCACTCTTGGCGGTTCTTTTTACTCAACATCGCTAATGGCATATTTTGCATACTTATTTCATCTCGTTTTTCTTTGCGAAGAACCACATCATACACTTGTCTATAGCGAATACTATCTTTTTTAAAGTCTAGGGGTTTTCCTCGGATATCTACTTCTCGCAATTCATAAGGAACTTTTTTTAATAGCAATTTGTAATAAGCGGGTTCTTTTTCGCTGTTGATGCGTATGCGAATGGTTTGGTACCCAATTTTAGAAAACTCGACTAATTCTCCTTTTTTGATTTCTACAGTAAATAAGCCATTAGCGGTTGTGGTCATGCCTTTGGAAGTGTAAATATTTTTTATGTTTACATTATCTAATGCTTCATTATTCGCAAAATCTATAATTTCTCCTTTCATTATGGACTGCGCAAAAGCAGGAATGAAAGGAATAAAAAATAATAAAGTGAGTAGGATTTTTTTCATTAGAATGTCGGTAAAAATACAAGCACTAATTGAAAATAAAGAAGATTGTAGGAAGTTGCTAATCAATTTAACTAGATAACCACATTTATCATTTTCCCTTTGACATAAATAAATTTTTTGATGGTCTGTCCTTCCATCCACTTACTCACGATTTCATTTTGGAGCACTTCTTCTTGTAATAAAGCACTTTCAATATCTAGAGGGAATGTCAATTCAGTTCTTGTTTTACCGTTGATAGCCACTGGATAAGCGTAGGTATTTTCAACCAAGTAGCTTTCGTCTACTACAGGAAATGTAGCATCTAAAATGCTGTTTGAATTGCCAATAGAATGCCATAGTTCTTCGGAGATGTGAGGGGCGTAAGGCGTCAATAAAATAAGAAGTGGTTCCAGTATTTCTTTTTTGTTGCATTTCAATGCACCCAATTCATTGACGGTAATCATAAATTGACTGACTGCAGTATTGAAAGCAAAATTTTCTGTATCGTGTTTTATTTTTTTGATGGTCTTGTGCAGAATTTTTAATTCACTTGGGCTAGCAGGAACTTGTTGAACAATACTTCCTGTATTTTCATCCATATACAATCGCCATAGTTTTTTTAGAAAACGATGCACACCTTCAATACCCTTGGTATCCCAAGGTTTGCTGACGTCCAAGGGACCTAAAAACATTTCATACATTCGAAAGGTATCTGTGCCATATTGCTCAATGATAAGATCGGGATTGACAACGTTGTATTTTGATTTGGACATTTTTTCTACTGCGTCGGAACAGATAAATTTTCCATCATCTTCACAAAGAAAAAGTGCATTTTCGTATGCATTATTTTTAATTTTTTTAAATGCTTCAACATTTAATTCAAAGCCATCAACAAGATTAACATCAACATGAATTTTGGTTAAATCGATTTCATTTTTATCGATTAATATACCTGTATTTATTTGCGGAGAAATATTATCTATTCTAGTAAATAACAATTGTAGAGAATCTTTGTCCTTTGCAATTATTTTTTCACCAATGGTATTGGAAATTATTAGATGTGGCAATTGGGTGTGATTAAAATCGGGATCGGTTATAATAGACCAATTGAATCTATAAAAAAACCTTGAACTTCCTTGTATCATTCCTTGGTTAATCAATTTTTTATATGGTTCGTCAAAACCTATATGACCCAAGTCGTACAAGGCTTTGCACCACATACGGGAGTAAAGCAAATGGCCAACTGCATGTTCGGCACCACCAACATATACATCCACTTGGTTCCAATAATCACTTATTTTTCGATCGCAAAAGGCAGTTTCATTCTGCGGATCCATATAGCGTAAATAATACCAACTACTTCCTGCATAACCAGGCATCGTATCTGTTTCTCGAGTATGGTTGTCTACATTCATCCATTCCTTTGCATTTGCCAAAGGTCCTTTGCCATTCGGTCCTGCACTGTATGTTTCAAGGTGTGGCAATTGGACTGGTAAATCTTCCTCAGTCAATGCAATGGCCGTATTATGTTGATCATATACAATTGGAAATGGTTCGCCCCAATATCGTTGTCGACTAAAACCAGCATCACGCATACGATAGTTTATTTTACGAGTCCCAATTTTTAATTCTTCTAATTTATCTATAGCTTTTTGTATCGCACCTTTTGCAGACAAGTCGTTCAGGAAATCGGAATTGCAGATGGCCACATTTTTTATGGTACAAGCAGCTTCGTCAATATTCGTATCTTTAAAAATATTCGGAATTGGCAAATTAAAATGTTTAGCGAATGCATAATCTCTTTCATCACCACAAGGCACTGCCATGATTGCGCCAGTGCCATAGCCTATGAGTACATATTCTGAAACCCATATCGGTATTGGTTTTCGCGTGAATGGATGTATAGAATAGGCACCTGTAAAGCATCCAGTAATTTGTTTGGTTTCTGCAAGGCGTTCACGTTCACTTCTTGCAGAGACATATTTTTGATAGGCTTCAATCGCAGATTTTTGTTCGGATGTTGTAATAGTGCTTACCAATTCATGTTCAGGCGCTAATACCATAAAGGATACACCGAATATGGTATCTGGTCTTGTTGTAAAAATGTTGCATGTTGGCTTTTCCAAATTGTCGGCCTCTTTCAATAGATCTAATTCGAAATTAATTTCTGCACCTACACTTTTTCCAATCCAATTTCGTTGCATTTCTTTTAGACTTTCTGGAAAATCCACTTTGTCTAATCCATCTAAAAGTCGTTCTGCAAAGTCGGTGATGCGTAAAAACCACTGACTCATTTTTTTTCGTTCTACTGGATGCCCGCCTCTTTCTGATACGCCATTGACAACTTCATCATTTGCCAAAACTGTTCCTAAAGCTTCGCACCAATTCACCAAACTTTCCGCACGAAATGCCAATCGGTATTGCATCAATATTTCTTCTTTTTCTGCAAAGGATTTATTGTCCCAATCTTGGAATTGGACTTGGCTATTTTTTAATTTTTCTACAATAGTAACAATGGGTTCCGCTTTGTTGCTCTCCGGATTGTACCAACTATTATATAATTGCAAGAATATCCACTGTGTCCATTTGTAATATTGTGGGTCTGATGTTTTTACTTCTCTACTCCAATCAAAACAAAATCCAATATTATCCAATTGCTCTTTGTAACGGGCAATGTTTTGTGCCGTAGTGACTGCTGGATGTTGACCTGTTTCCAATGCATATTGTTCGGCTGGTAAACCGAATGCATCGAATCCCATTGGGTGCAATACATTAAATCCGTCAAGACGTTTATAACGTGCATAAATATCACTGGCAATATAGCCTAAAGGATGACCTACATGCAAACCTGCGCCACTTGGATACGGAAACATATCGAGTACATAGCACTTGGGTTTTGTGCTCGTATTGCTCACTTGATAAGCATGCTTATCTTTCCAAGTTTGTTGCCATTTTTTTTCGATTTCTCTAAAATTGTATTGCATGAATTTATTTTATTTTTACAGAATAGAAAATTTACCCGAACTACCTATTCATTCAGATTATCTTGTTATTCTTGAAGGATATTATTTTAGTTTGTACTGATGGCACTGCATGTTTAGCCTATGCAGAGGAATAAATTAGTCTATGATATATGGATAGTTTTCATCGGTATAAATATCTTTATATACTTCTGAAACATCTGGGTATGGCGAGTTTTCAGCAAATTCTACCGCATCATCTATCATTGCTTTTATTTTAACATTGATATATTCTATTTCAGCCTCCGTTGCGAAATTGTTTTCTCGAATGGTTGCAAGTACGTGTTCAATTGGATCTTGAATTTTATATTCTTCTAATTCTTCTTTGCTTCTATATTTGGCTGGGTCACTCATACTATGACCTTTGTATCGATATGTTTTTATTTCTAAAAGTGTTGGGCCTTCACCATTGCGTGCACGACGAGTAGCTCTTTCAATGGATAGATGCACATCTTCACAACGCATGCCATTTACACTATCACCTGGCATATCATACGCATCGGCAAGTTTGTAAATATCCAATACGTTACTCGTTCTTTCAACAGAAGTACCCATGGCATAAAAATTATTTTCGCAAATAAAAACAATAGGTAACTTCCACAACATGGCCATATTAAAGGTTTCGTGCAACATACCTTGACGTGCTGCTCCATCCCCAAAGAAACAAATAGTTACACAGTCAGTGCCTTTGTATTGTTCGGCAAAAGCAATGCCAGCGCCCACTCCAATTTGTCCACCTACTATACCATGTCCACCGAAGAATCTTTTTTCCTTAGAGAAAAAATGCATTGAACCACCTTTGCCTTTGGTGCAACCAGTTGCTTTGCCATATAATTCTGCCATGCATTCGCGAGAACTCATGCCTTTTGCAATAGCTAAACCATGGTCGCGATAAGCAGTAATCATATTGTCATCATCACGAATTGCCGTCATGCAACCAGCAGATACCGCTTCTTGCCCAATGTATAAATGACAAAAGCCTCTGATTTTTTGCATACCATACAATTGACCAGTTTTTTCTTCAAACTTGCGTTGAAGCTGCATAATCTCATACCAATATAAATAGATTTCCTTTCCGAAATTTGTTGCCACGTGGAGTGTTTTAGATGTAGCGAAGATAAGAGTAGAATTATTATTTTTCAACAAAAAAACCTTAGTGGCTTTTAAGTTTTTCTTTTTCAAAAATTTTGTACTCTACTGCAAGGGAAATAGTACGCTAATTTTCTAAATCCTTTGTTTTTGATTTCTTAAATTGGCAACCTATTTCTTTAGTGCATCTCTAATCTCCATTAATAGACTGTCAGTGTTAGAAGGGCCAGCAGCTTCGGCTTCAGCTTGTTTTTTCTTCATTTTATTCATTATTTTGATGATAAAAAACATAAACAATGCAACAACTAAAAAATCGATGGTTGCAGTTACAAATTCTCCCCAGTGAATGGCCAATTCTGGTACTGCAGCTACGCTCTCTTTACCACTTGCATCTTTTACCGCCTCTACGCCTGCATGTAGGATTATTTTTTTACTACTTAAATCTACACCTCCCATCATTAAACTGATAATAGGTGCAAACACTTTTTCGACAAATGCAGTTACTACCTTTCCGAAAGCACCTCCCATTACAAAGGCAATAGCCATATCCACAAGGTTTCCTTGTAATGCAAATTCTTTAAATTCTTTAATAAATCCCATAGTTATAATTTGAAGCAGTAATAATAATACATTTTTAGGTAATTCTATATGCATTTGTATTTGAACATTTTTATCAAAAGGCAATACGTAATTATTATTTTATGATTATCTTTCGGGCACTTTGGCTATTATTCGGCATATACCATTTTTGAAGGAAGTATTTAAATATTCTATGTCTGCTTTTGGTGGACCGCAGGGGCATTTTGGTATGATGACCAAAACATTTGTAGATAAAAGAAAGGATATTACAAACGATGAACTAGTTGACTTCATGGCATTCTGTCAAATGTTACCTGGTCCTTCATCGACCCAAACTATTACTTTGATTGGATATAAAAGGGGAGGAGTCACTTTGGCTTTACTTACTTTTTTGATTTGGATATTACCTGCTTGTATACTAATGGGGTCACTGTCTTTTCTTGTACATTATTTTGATACAAAGGAAATTCAAAAAAATCTATTCAAATTTATTCAACCTATGGCGGTTGGATTTTTGGCTTTTGCTGCTTACAAAGCCATGCGAAATAGTGTTACAAACACTGCAACTTATATTATCATGGCAATGGCCATATTGCTGACCATTTTGTTTCGGTCACCATGGGTTTTTCCACTATTGATAATAGCTGGTGGCATTGTAACTAATTTTAGTGATAAGCGTATTCCTGCTATAGTTGCAGTGAAGAAGCCAATCAAATGGATCAATATTTTTTGGTTTATACTTGTGTTTTTGATAGCTGGTTTTCTTTCCGAATTTGCTCGTGTACAACATTGGCAATATGCACGTGCTTATAATTTATTTGAAAATTTCTATCGTTTTGGCAGCTTTGTTTTTGGCGGGGGACATGCATTAATGCCTATGATGTATGAGCAGTTTGTGGTTCATCCTACACAAGTGCATGGGGTGCAATATATGACGCCATCACAGTTTTTGACCGGTGCCGGAATGATCAATGCAATACCTGGCCCTGTGTTTTCCATTTGTGCTTATGTAGGCGGATTAAGCATGAGCGATTTTGGTTTGACAGGGCAATTGGCAGGTTGTTGTATTGCCACCTTAGGTGTTTTTTTACCTAGTATTTTATTGTTGTTTTTCTTTTTTCCCATTTACCAAAACCTAAAAAAATACACCATCATTTTTCGTGCATTAGAAGGAATACATGCTGTGGTAGTTGGTATCATGTGGGCTTCAGGCTATATACTTTCTAGCTCTGTTCATTTTGAATGGACCAATTTAGTAGTGTTACTCATCACCTTTTCTTTATTATTGTATAGTAAAATTCCAGCACCAATGATAGTGCTTGCATGGCTTATGCTTGGTCTGGCTCTGTAATTTTTTTAGTCTTCAACAAACAACTCACTAGCAATATGATCTGCAAATAATTTGCCTTTGTTCGTCAATTTCCAAAAGTCATTTTCAACAAAAATCATTTCGTTCTTAGTGAAAGTGTCCATCATGGAGTTGAGCAAATGAAACTGTTTTGCAGTCATCATGTTTTTGATTTCCGTCGCATTTAGTCCATTGGCAGTTCGCAGAGAAATCATAATCTTCTCATTTATTTTTTGTGTAGTAGTAAGTTCTTCCAATTCAAAAGGCACTATATTATTTTGAATGTTGCGGATATATTCCGCATTATTAGCTTTATTCCATTGTCGTGTATCACCATTAAAAGAATGTGCAGAAGGGCCAATTCCTAAATAAGAAATGCCCTTCCAATAATTGCTGTTGTGCTGGGATTGCTTGTTTTCTTTGGCAAAACTTGAAATCTCATAATGCTTGTAATCCGCTTTAGCCAAGGATTGCATAAGATATACATATTGTTCAGCACTTTGTTCGGAATTGATAGGCGCCGATATTTTTTTATCTATTTGATGTGCAAGTGCAGTTTGTGGTTCCACTGTCATGGCATAGCACGATAGGTGTGGTACATTCATTTGTAACACTTGGTCTATATTTTGTTCCCATTTGCTATGACTTAATAATGGGAACCCAAATATTAAATCCACACTGATATTTTGAATGCCAGCTTGTTGCGCAAATGCAACACATTGTATAGCTTGCTCTGCACTATGTGAGCGATTCATATATTGCAAATCCTCTTCGTGAAAACTTTGTATACCAATGCTTAGTCGGTTAATGCCAATCGCTGCATATTGCTTTAATTTTTCTTGGGTTAAATCGTCTGGATTAGCTTCCAATGTAAATTCAACATTTGGAGAAATGTCGTGGTGTTTTCTAATAATTTCTACGATGGTATGTAATTCGGATGCTTCTAAAAGGCTTGGTGTACCGCCACCAAAATAAATCGTATCGATGCGTTCATGGTTTAAATAATTCTTTTGTAAGACTATTTCTTGTACTAAACAATCGAGTAATTCGTTCTTGTACTGCAAGGAAGTAGAGAAATGAAAATTGCAATAATGACAAGCCTTTTTACAAAATGGAATATGAATATAAATGCCCGCCATTGCTATGAATGATAATAGCTGTAAATGTAGTTTCTTTGTGCTAAAGTTGCATTCATTGTCGCTAGCAAAGAGAATTATATTTTTTATCTCGATACAAATGTTGTGTATGCAAATGGCGCATGCGCAACAATATCTATTGCAAATCAAGGGAAGTGATACAGCATCTTTTGCGAAAATTACACATGTACAAACTGTGTTTCCATCCTTTTTAGCTTGTAAAGATGCATTACAAGAAGCGCGTAATGTGTTGTTGCAAAATGGATATTTGGGTGCCAGCATCGATAGCTTGATTTGGCATGAAAACTATGCGGAAGCCTATATTGTGTTGGGCAAAAAATATGTATGGGCGAATATCAAAAATAAAAATATACCACCTGTAATCCTTGCACAATCACGCTTTGAAGAAAAAAAGTATTTTGGGCAAACCATCAATTACAAGAAAATAGTTCCTGTATTTGAAAAGATACTTCGATATTTTGAAGACAATGGTTACCCTTTCGCAAGTGTTTATTTAGACAGTATTCAAATAAAGCAAGACAGTGTTTTTGCATTGCTGGCTTGCAATAAGGAATTACTTACAAAAATAGATACCATAATCATTGATGGAGATGCTAAGATTTCGAAATCGTATTTACTCCAATATTTGGGTTTAAAAGAACATGCATTGTATGATGAAAGTAAGCTAAAAAAAATAAGTACTCGACTTCGTGAATTGCCTTTTCTTGCAGAAGCGAATCCTTGGCGATTAGATTTTCAAGTCGCTCATGCAACCTTACATCTTTTTGTAAAAAATAAAGTAGCAAATAAGGCGGATGTACTGATAGGCTTGTTGCCGAACAATACAGAAATCGGATCTAAATTTTTGGTTACTGGAGATATAAAATTGGGCTTTCAAAATGTACTCGGACAAGGAGAGGAAATTGCTTTGAATTGGCAAAACTTACAATATAAATCTCCGAGATATAATGTGTTGTTTGTATATCCTTATTTGTTCAAGTCTCCCATCGGCATTTCGAGCAAATTTGATTATTATAAAAAAGATTCCACTTTTAAAACAACGAATGCTGAACTTGGATTGGTGTATTTGTTCAGTGCAAATGAGCAAGTGAAACTGTTTTATCAATTGGCAAAGACGGAGCAAATCACGGTAGACAAAGCGTCACTGCTAGCAAGACGAGCATTGCCGGTAAATGCAGATATTGCTTCTAAATCCTTTGGTGTAGAGGGTTCTGTACAACGAGTCGATTATAAATTGAATCCACGTAAAGGTTATCAATGTAAAATAAATACAGCTTTATCTATACGTAATTTTATAAAAAATGCCACCATTGAAAATACCTATGACCCAGTGGCTGCAAAAGTATTTGCTTATTTGTATGATAGTATTGCATTGCAAAGCTATAAGTATACCATTACAGCGCAGTTCAATTATTATTTACCCTTGACGAAACGAATTGTATTGTCCTCCGCTTATCATGGTGGAATAATGTATAGTAGCCAGTCTTTATTTAAAAATGAGATATTTCAAATTGGTGGCTATCGCTTAATGCGCGGATTTGATGAAGGTAGTTTGTTTGTCAAGAATTATCATGTTTTCACTTTGGAACCTCATTATTTACTTTCTCTCAATTCTTATTTCTTCTTGTTTGGAGATGTAGCCAATATGCAGATTAAGTATTCAACGGCGGAGCAACATACTTTCCTCTATAGCACTGGTATTGGTATGTCCTTCGAAACGAAAGGCGGCTTATTCAATATAAGTTACGCGTTTGGCGCGCAAGGCAATCAAGGAATAAGATTGAAAAATTCGAAAATACATTTTGGGTATGTGAGTTATTTTTAGGTGGAGTTATTTTTAATATGTTGCTTACTTGAATCTACAATATACTATCAATACAGAAAGTGTAAAAGTAGATATCGGTCTTTTTTGATTCAAGAATTCAATCGATTAGAAGTAATTTTCTACTGCAAATTTGAATTGATTTATAAATAATTCTTTGAACGCTGAAATATTATTGAGTTCATAAAAAAGTAAAATAGCTTTTTTGTAATCAGTTGCAGGTACACTTCTGTATGACAATGGGCAAGCATTCCCAAACATCAAAATTGCATTACCACTCAATCTGGCTGTGCGTTTGTTCCCATCTTCAAACGGTTGTATATAGCTGATTAATAAAATGCTTAACAGTGCTTTTTCAAAAATGCTTGATTTGCTGTTCACCAATTTGCATAGGTTTTCTAAGGCTTCATTAATTACAAATTCATTGTCTGGAGGTAAATATTTTGTGCCTGTAATTCGCACAATTCTTTTTCTAGGGTTTTTAGAAATACCCATTTTTTGTGTAAGCAATGTGTGAATGTCAATGATTTTTGAAACACTTATTTTTTTATATAAATCTTTATTTTGAAAAGTATAATCAATTGCCGTTTTGTGATTAAGCAACATCTGTGTTTCTTGTTTCGAATAGGATTCAGTAATAACATGGTATTTTAAAAGTTGTTCGGTATCTAATAAATCATACGTGTTGCCTTCTATTTGCGATGATTTCCAAGATAGTTCAATCATCAAACGCTCAAACTCTTTTGTGAATTGAACCCTAGAATTCTTTTTTATTTTTTTTTGAAAAGTCGCATTTAAATTATTGAGTAATGTCAATTCTTCCTTTGTAAAAATGCTTATTGTTTTTAAAGTGTCAAATACGTCCCGATTAAATTTTTCAATAATTTTTCTTTCATCCGGATCAACTTTAAAATACGAATCTGGGTTAATTGAAACAGTTACAATATTATTCAGGTTCACTATATATTTCAAACTTGGGCCGTTTCCTATAGACTCGATATGCCCATTGACTTTGAGTTTTGCCAGTTCACGGTTAAGTGTAGGAATAGATAGCTTTTCAGAAATCAAGTTTTGAATTTCCGAAATTGAAATCGGTGCATTTTGTAAAATGATACCGAATATTTCATTTGCTCTTGTTGTTTTCATAAAAAAATATCCTATCACAAATGTATAATAATCCTATCAAAATGATAGGATATTTTGAAAATGTGATAGGATAAAAAATTTCTATGGTACTTATTTCTCCAGTGGATGTATTGCGGCAACGATTGTAGCGGAAATCCTTTTTTGCTTGCCCTGAAGCAAAAAAGATTGGAGCGTAAAGCGTGCCTGCCGCCCAAATAATTTTCATTGCAAATTTAGTTTGGACATAAAAAAAGAGGCTGTCTCCTAACTATCATAGGGACAACCTCTTGCATATAGAATGGAAACTATTCTATTGTTTCATGAATTTGGCGAAATCACTTTTGCCGTTCGCATCTGTAACTTTTACCATGTAAAGATTGGTAGGTAAAGCTGTGATATCAATTGGATGATTTCCTTTTGTAGAGGTGCTCATCATTTTTGAACCATTGAGATTGAATATTTCTACTTGGTAATTAGTGTTTGCATTTCCTTTGATGAATAATTTATCATCAGCAGGATTTGGATAAATGGTAGCCTGTGTTTTTGTAACATTATTTAAACCAGTAGGATTTTGAAAGTTGATCGTTACCATAGATTCTGTTTTGTTCAAAATTTGATTGCTGCAGAATGAGTCAACACAACCAGCACCCATCACCACAAGGCAGATATTGTAGGTACCTGCAGATGCATAAGTGTGTGATGGATAAGCACCAGTTCCATTGGCACTTCCGTCGCCCCAAATCCATGTATAAGTTAATGCATTACCAGTACTCCAATTAAATCCAATATAAGTGTGCGGCGCTGCACCAGCAGATGTATCAGGAATCACCGTAAAGTAAGCATTACATGGATTACCAGAACCATTACTAACTACTTGCCATGTGGAGTCGCTGCAACCATTGGCATTCCAAACACTCAAGGATACGGTGTAAGGACCTGCGCCAGGAAAAGTATGGGTAGGATTCATCGAAGTGTCGTAAGGCGTGCCATCATTCCAATACCATAAGTAAGACAATCCGCTACCTGTGCTTGTATTGGTAAAGTCAAATGTATAGGGTGCTCCACTTGTGTTTGAAGCGAAAGTGAAACTCGAAGCGCAAGGGCTTGTAGATGCTATGGTAATTGTTGCACAAGAAGAATCGCTACAAGCGCTTAAAGAATCTATAACGTATAAACATACTGTATAGGTGCCAGGTGTATTATAGGCGCAGGTTACTTGCGTGCCAAAACCTCCTGTGCCATTCCCAAAGTTCCAGTTGAAAGTTTGGGTATTACTAATCGTTGTGGATGTGCTATAGAAAGTAACAGTACCACTTGGTGAAGTGGAATAAGAGAAGCTGGCGTTACAGAGAATTTGCGCTCTCATGGAGAAGGATGCCAAGAGGAACATGGCAAGAAAAAGGAATTTTGGTTTCATGATATTTGTTTTAAAATGTTAAATTGTATTGTCGATGATGTAGACGAAAGGCTTTGCTTGATTGTTAGCAAAGCTAAAAATATTTTGGAAAGTCTTCTGGTTTTATGCAAAGTGCATCTGTTCAACTCGTTGATTTGCCTAAGCCAGAATGCCTCGTTCCGTTTTGTAGAACACCAATATTACTTGCTGAAGAAAGTTGAAGTCGAGGTCAAATGATGAGAACTTGTTGCCTAAAATAAAAAGTAAAAATTTTATTTTTTGAAAATGAAAACCTATTCTTATATTCGCAGTATGTTATGTTTATCTATTTTCGTTTTGGGATTTTATGTTTTCTGCTCAACATTTTTTACTACGTAAACTCAGTACGCACTTAGGGACATATCTTTGTATCGAAGTAAAAGAAATGATTCATGAAGCTAATTCAATTAAAGCAATTTTTAGAAAGGGAAGATTAGTATCTGATCTAACAAAAGATTTTTTACGTCAGCAATTGCATTAGAGAAATGAAATAAATAAAAAACAAACCATGTATTCACTAACACAATCAATATAAAAAAAATGGCAAAAGAAACAGTACCACAAGAAAACGAAAAATTAAAGGTCTTAAAGTTAACCATGGAAAAAATAGACAAAGACTATGGTAAAGGCTCTATTATGAAATTAGGCGATAAGGAAATTGTTGCCATGGATAGCATCTCTACAGGTTCATTAGGTGTAGACCTAGCTTTGGGTGTAGGTGGATTTCCTCGAGGAAGAGTCATTGAAATTTACGGACCAGAATCATCAGGAAAAACAACTATTGCAACCCATGCAATTGCAGAGGCGCAAAAGAAGGGAGGCATCTGTGCATTCATAGATGCAGAGCATGCATTTGATGCGAGTTATGCCAAAAAATTGGGAGTAGATATTGATAATTTATTAATCTCTCAGCCAGATTATGGTGAACAAGCACTTGAAATTGCAGATCGATTAATTTCTTCAGGTGCGATTGATTTAGTGGTGATAGATTCTGTCGCTGCACTTGTACCGAAGAGTGAATTAGAAGGGGAAATGGGAGATAGTAAAATGGGCTTACATGCTCGTTTGATGAGTCAGGCTTTACGTAAGTTAACAGCCACTATTTCACGCACTGGATGTTGTTGTATTTTTATTAATCAGCTTCGTGAAAAAATAGGTGTGATGTTTGGTAGCCCTGAAACGACTACAGGTGGTAATGCACTTAAATTCTATGCTTCCATTCGTTTAGATATTCGTCGTATCAGTCAAATAAAAGATGGTGACGAAGCGATAGGTAATCGTGCAAGAGTGAAAGTGGTAAAGAATAAAGTAGCACCACCATTTCGTCAAGCAGAATTTGATATCATATTTGGAGAAGGCATTAGTAAGGTTGGAGAATTAACTGACTTGGGTGTTGATCATGGTATCATTCAAAAAAGCGGATCATGGTATAGCTATGAATCCAATAAACTAGGTCAAGGACGTGATGCAGTAAAACAACTATTATTAGATAACCCTGAAATGGCAATGGATATTGAAACTAAAATAAAAGCAAAGATCGATTTAGAAAAAGCAATCTAGAAATAGGATGCCAAAAATAAAAGGAAACCCATGGACTACATTTGTTCATGGGTTTTTTGTTTAGATAGAAGGCATGTAGGTTTTGACGTTGGATGCATGCATGCGGTTGAAAAACTAAATCTTTTTTTTGTATTTAATTGTTGGAAAGTTGTATGTGTAAATTATATCCATTTGAAACCTCCACAATACAAGCATTTTCAAATTTCTCGTCAAACGAAGGATATAGCTAGGAGGTTTTCAGATAATTTAGAACTGCCCTTATTATCTTTGCGGCACTATGGATAATTTATACAGTCGTCGTGGTGTATCCGCACAAAAGGAAGATGTACATGAAGCAATCAAAAATTTAGATAAGGGACTTTTTCC
>CANJRV010000034.1 GCA_947476825.1 Bacteroidota bacterium
AAACTTCATAAATCACTGGATGAAGTAAGCCAATTCATATCTAATGAAATCAAAACCCTTACCAAAGAAAGCATTAGAACTACTTGCGCATTTAGTTATATTTTTGCAGAACTAAATTGGACCATGTAATAAATATAATTGGTATTAGACACGAAAATCACATCAATCAAAAAAATCATAGTTCAGACAAAAGAATTCAGAACTATGATTTGAATGATGAAATGAAAACTATGATTAGACACGAAAATCATAGCAATCATACGAATCAAAAAAATCATAGTTCAGACAAATACCGAAGTAATATTACAAGCGGTAAATAGAATCTATAACGAACCAACATTTTATAATTTCTAGTATTACATTTACAGCCTTTAAAAAATCTAAACACATGAAAAAATTTATCCTTTTCTTTTTATTCATTTCTTCTCAACTCATTGTTCGTGCAGATGAAGGAATGTGGATGCCACTGTTGATTTCGCAAAATTATGATGCCATGCAAAAGATGGGATTGAAATTGACAGCCGAACAAATTTATAGTATCAATAACGGTTCATTGAAAGATGCCATTGTGCATTTTGGTGGCGGTTGTACTGCAGAGGTTATTTCAGACAAAGGTTTATTATTGACGAATCACCATTGCGGATATGATGCCATTGCTTCATTGAGTTCGGTAAGTAATAATTATTTGATGAATGGTTTTATGGCAAATAGTATGGATCAAGAATTGCCCGCACCAGGATTAAGTGTTCGTTTTTTAGTTCGTATAGAAGATGTCACAGATAAAGTGTCCGCATTTATTGGCGATGCTTATGGCGCAGATGTTGAAAAAAAATTCGATGAAATTTCTAAGAAAATAAGCAAAGAATCTAATGAAGGTGGAACTTATGAGAGTGATGTGAAATCCTTTTATGCTGGCAATAAATATTACCTTTTTGTGTATCAACGATTTACGGACATTCGTCTAGTATCTGCACCACCAGAGAGTTTGGGAAAATTTGGTGGCGATACCGACAATTGGATGTGGCCTAGACATACTTGTGATTTTTCCATGTTCAGGGTATATTGCAATAACGACAATAAACCTGCTCCTTATTCTATCAACAACCGACCATATATTCCTAAACATCATTTACCAGTTTCTTTAAAAGGTGTACAAGAAAATGATTATGCAATGGTCATGGGTTATCCAGGTCGTACTACTAGATACCTCACTTCTTATGGCGTAGATTTAGCCATTAATGTAAGCAATCCTTCTGTTGTAAAAATAAGAGACAAAAGATTGAACATCATGCGCGAAGAAATGGAAAAAGATCCAGCAGTTGATTTACAATATGCTTCATCCTACGCACAATTGGCAAATTATTGGAAATATTTTATTGGTCAAACAGAGCAATTGAAAAATTTACATATAGAAGAATTGAAACAAGATGAAGAAGAAGAATTTGTGAAATGGGCAAAAGAAAATGATAGCGATGTGAAAAAAATTATGCCCGACTTTAAAAAAGCATATGCCAATTATAGACCTTATGCCAAGCATGCCACTTATTACAGAGAAGCATTTATGGCATCTGCATTGACCAAGTTGGGTGCTAGTTTTGAGCAAGTAGGTAAGGCTGTAGAAGCTAATGAATCTGCAGATTCTATTGAAAATTTATGTAAGAAAATAGTAGCATCTCGCAAAACCATTTTGAAAAATATAAATGTCGAATTAGATAAGAAAGTTTTTGCTGCACTTAATTTAATGTTCTATCAAGATATTCCAAAAGGACAACATCCAGACATTTTCACATCGGAAGTATTTGAAAAATACGGTTCTGAAAATTGGAAAAAGACCTTCGATGATTATACCGATTTTGTGTATCAGAATACGGCACTTTTAGATAGTGCAAAATTTGCTACCCTTTGTCATGCCGATTTTGTTCGCATACTATTGCTCGATCCAGCAGTGCAACATGCATTGAGTGAAGTAAAAAATTATAAAGAATATTACGAACCAAAAATCAATGATTTCACCTACGAAATGTTTGATTTAAACAGAGCTTATCAAGGTGCATTATTAGAAAAAGGAAATAATAAATTGATGTATCCAGATGCAAATTCTACCATGCGTGTAACTTATGGTAAGGTGAGTGCATACGCACCAAAAGACGCTGTATCCTTCAATTATTATACAACTGCAAACGGACTTTTAGATAAATATAAAGCAGGTGATAAAGAATTTGATTTGCAACCTAAGGTTGTTGAATTATTGAAGGCCAGAAACTACGGACCTTACCAAGATAAAAAATTAGGCGAATTAGTTACATGCTTTATCACGACAGATGATATTACTGGCGGCAACTCTGGAAGCCCTGTTATCAATGCAGATGGCGAATTAATAGGTGCTGCTTTTGATGGTAACTGGGAAGCAATGAGCGGTGATATTGCTTTTGATAAAAGATACAAAAGAACCATTTGCGCCGACATTCGCTATATACTTTGGGTAGTCGATAAAGTATTAGATGGCAGAAGATTATTGGATGAAATGACAGTGAGGAATTAAGGGATTTTTTTTCAAATTGTACATGCTAAATTGATAATTGTAAATTGCTTGTTCGGAACTAGCGCAAGAATAATGCATGACTTTTGTGGGTTGGCTTCTTGTGCCTTAATATGAAAAATCACATTAAACAATTCCTACTCTAGGTTTGCCTCACCACAAACCTCACTTTATGCTAGTATTTAGGATTCGACAAATAATGGGATGGTAATGGTTTGTGAGGACACAAAACCATGGGAAACAAAAGAACAAGATGATGGGTATTTGCTTTAGGTAAAGCACCAATCTTGTGGTTAGTAGTTAATTTTTTAGTATCCAAAATATATGCTAATGATATTATATTTGTTGCTCCATTGGATTCAAAAAATATGAAACTAAAATTCGTCTTTCTAATACTAACCGCTTCTTGTTTATTATTTAATTCTTGTAGACATACGAAAAATATACAGTCTACAAGCTCCAAGAAAAAGGTGGCGAAGAAAAAAAATACAACGACAATTCCAGTTGTTCAACCTAAACCTATAGATACAGTGCGGAATAGAACAGCGCCTATTATATTGGAAAATAAATAAGCACCATGAGTAAAATTAAAAAACAGAATCCATTACCTCCAAAAGGCGTGATTATAGAAAAGGGAAAGCAAACGGAAGCCAAACCCAAATCAAAATATAGCCATTGGATTTTTGCTGCTGTATTGGCATTGGTTGCCATACTTATTTATAGCAATACTTTCCATCACCGATTTGTATTAGATGATCATGGTATCATTAAAAATAATAAAATAACGAAAGCGAGTGTCAGTCTCGAAAACACAAAACTTATTTTCTCTACGCCACATCGAAAAGGTGATTTTTCGGATTTAGAAAATTCATTGTATCGTCCATTTACCAAACTAGTTTTTAATATCGAGTGGAATGTGTTCCAAGGAAATGCCCATGCTTTCCATGTTGTCAATACCTTGCTCTACGCATTGATTGGCATTTTCATGTTTCTTATTTTGTATGATATTTTTCAAAAAAAATGGGTGGTTGCATTTTTAACCACCTTACTTTTTATCGTTCATCCCATCCATACAGAGGTAGTGGCGAATGTAAAAAGTGCGGATGAAATATTGAGTTTATTGGGGAGTTTAATGGCATTGCGTTGTCTGCAACTTTATTTCACAAAAGAAAAAATGCTCTTTCTAGTACTCGCTATTCTTAGTTTTTTAATGGGCTTATTTTCAAAAGAATCTACGGTTGTAATCATCGGTATCATTCCATTATTTATTTATTTCTTTAGCAATCTTTCTATCAAAAAAAATGCAATTATTTCCTCGATTATGGCGGCATGTGCTTTCATCTTTTTGATTTGTAGATGGAAAGTTTTGCATATTTATCCTGCGCCAAGTCCATTGAGTGCATTGGATAATTATATGGTCTTGTGCAAAAATCCAGCTTACCCAGATACCTACCAATTCCCATCTGCGGTACATACGCTTGGCTTATACATCCAAACATTTTTCTATCCATATCCATTGTCTTGCGACTATTCTTATTCTACCATGATACCAGTTGGATTTACGGATATTGGATTTTTGGTATCCTTCCTTTTATTCATTGCTATGTTTGTTTTTGCGATTTGGAAATGGAAGGAAAAAAGCGTTATCGGCTTTGGTTTCCTTTGGTTCTTTGTGAGCATGTCGTTGACCTCCAATGTTTTTATGTTGATTGGTACATCCTTCGGAGAACGTTTATTATTTGTGCCTTCCCTTGGATTATGTTTATCGCTTGTATATGCTTTGTCTCTTTTTTTAAACAAAGAAAAAAGCGAAGGCAGTTTTTTTAGTATGCTTGGAAAAGCACCATTACTTTTTGGCATTGTGTTTCTTGTTTCTTCTATGTACATGTATAAAACCTATGCAAGAAATAATGATTGGGAAAGTGATTTTGGTTTGTTTTCTAAAGACATAGAAAGCTATCCAAATTCAACGCACTTATTATTTTATATGGGTAATCACTTATCTGGTACCGAACGAAAAGAAGTATTGACGGATAAGATGAGTGCATTAGGTTATACGCCTCAACAAATCAATGATTCCAGCGCGAAAGAAAGTGCAAAATCCATTTATTATTTAAGTAAATCATTGAGCATTTATCCAGCCCTGCCTTCCGATGGTTATAACCAATTGGGAAAAGCATATTTTAATATTGGTCAATTGGATTCTGCATACAAGTACTATACAAGAGCCTTTAAAGAAGATACAACCAATAGCATTTTTACAAATAATATTGGTACTGTTTTTTACAATAAGGGATTGGCATTGCGACAAACAAATCCTGTTGAAGCGATGCAATTATTTACAACTGCCATTCCATTTTTTCTGAAAGCAAATTTGAAGGATACAACGGAAAGTGATTTCATGAATAATATCGCTTGTGTATATGGTATCACCAATAGATATGATAGTGCGATTTATTGGTTCAAAAAAGCGAGTGATCATGATTCACTTGATCTCACTTCTGTCCAATTTTTAGATATGACTTATCGAAATAAAGGAGATAGTGCGAATGCCCAGTATTATCGAAAAAAAGCAGATTATGTTCGCATGAGAAGAACAGAATTATTACATCAATAGTCTTTTAATTCATTTGGTAAATCAATCATCAACATGGAAATAGTAAACACCGAAATGCAGCCAGTTAATGATTCAACGGTTGTAGAACAGAAGAAGGCATTGAAGCCAACTTTGCTCGCTAATATGAATCCATTGCATTTGGCACTCATCCTATTTGTCATCGCATGCCTATTATTTAGCAATACTTTTCAGCATGGATTTGTGTTGGATGATATTGGAATTATTAAGACAAATAAAATAACAGAAGCAAGTGTGAGTCTCGACAATACAAAAGTTATTTTTTCTACACCACATTTAAAGGGTGCTTATCACGATGCAGAGAATGTAATTTATAGACCATTCACCAAACTTCTTTTTAATATAGAATGGAATTTGTTTAATGGCGATCCACACCTGTTTCATTTTCTACAAGTGTTACTGTATGCGTTTATTGGGATTTTATTATTTTTTGTTTTGTTCGAAGCATTCCACAAAAAATGGGTAGTGGCTTTTTTAGTTTCTTTACTTTTTATTGTTCATCCTATACATACCGAAGTGGTAGATAATATCAAAAGCGCCGACGAATTGTTGAGCCTACTCGGTATTTTACTTGCCCTTCGATGTATACAACAATATATCAAAAAGAATGAAGCGGTCTATTTTGTTCTCGCGATGTTGAGTTTGTTGATCGCATTATTTTCGAAAGAATCTACAGTTACGGCGATGGCGCTTGTTCCATTATTCTTGTATTTTTTTATGGATATCCCTATGAAAAAAAATATCTTGATTACGGCAAGTAGTGCTGCATGTGTTTTATTTTTTCTTTGGTGCAGATGGATGGTATTGCATGGATATCCTGAGCCTAGAGCAATCATGGCATCAGACAATTATTTGGTTTTATGTAAAGAAGCGGCTTTCGCAAATACATCTCAATTTGCTTCTGCTGTAAGTACATTTGGTTTATACCTCAAAACTTTTTTCTTACCATATGCCCTATCTAGCGATTATTCTTACTCAACCATTCAACCTGTTGGATTTGCCGATGTAGGTTTTTTAGTTGTGATGATTATTTGCATAAGCTTGCTATTGTATACCGTTAAGCAATGGAAACAAAAGAGCGTCATTGGGTTTGGATTCCTTTGGCTTTTAATCAGCATGTCAGTTACTTCCAATGTTTTCTTTTTGATTGGGACTTCATTTGGTGAACGGTTATTTTTTATACCATCATTTGGTATTTGTTTAGTCTTGGTTTATGCCTTATATGAAAAATTGGATAAGGAAAAAATAGAAAGCTCCTTCGTGGAAACCATGCAGAAAGCACCACAACTATTTGCTATTGTTTTTGTGCTGGCCGGTTTATATTCTTTCAAAACATGGACTCGAAATAAAGATTGGGCAAGTGACACAACACTCTTATCCAAAGACATAGAAACATGTCCAAATTCTTGTCATTTATTATTCAACCTTGGCATACGTTTATCAGGTGGGGAACGAAAACAAGAATTGGCAAACGAGCTTATTTCATTGGGTTATAGTCAACAACAAATTGAGGATTCGAGTGCTGTGGAAAATCACAAATCATTTGCCTATTTATCAAAAGCTTTAAGCATTTATCCATACATGCCGCCGGAAGGTTATAATGAAATAGGATTAAATTATTTTAATAGAGGGCAATTAGATTCTGCTTACTCTTTTTATCATGAAGCAAATATTCGGGATACAAGCAATCCAGTTTTTATTAATAATATTGGGACAGTTTATTTGAATAAAGCGAATGCATTAAAACAATCTAATTTGGAAGAAGCGAATAAATTATATGCCACAGCATTTTCTTATTTTGTCAACGCATCGAGTAAGGACACCAATGAAAGTGATTATATGAATAATATTGGATGCATTTATGGTAATGCGAATCGACTGGACAGTGCACTATTTTGGTTTAAAAAAGCAAGTGAACATGATAGTTTAGATGTAGTGTCTTTACAATATTTAAGTATGACTTACCAACAACTTGGAGACAATAACCTATCAGCATATTATCAGCAAAGAGCAAATGCTATTCGACATTAGAGTAGCTCATCATCCAATTTTATTTTTATACGTTCATTATGTTACACAGAACCAAAGCTATTGTTTTACGTACGATTAAATATGGCGATACCAGTATTGTAGTGACCATGTATACAGAATTGTTTGGTGTTCAAAGTTATTTGGTGAATGGTGTTCGGAGCGAAAAAAAATCATCTGCAAAAGCGAATATTTATCAACCTACTACTTTACTGGAACTAGAAGTTTATCATCAACCCAACAAAAATTTACAACGAATAAAAGAGGCGCGTATTTATTTTTTATACCAAAGTTTACAAAGCGTAATAGTAAAAAATACCATTGCCATATTTGTTACAGAGCTTATTACAAAAACTATATCTGAGCCAGAGGAGAGTGCCGTTTTATTTGATTTTTTTGAAAATTGTTATATGCATATTGAGAAATCTGCAACATCTTCATTAGCCAATTTTCCGATTCTTTTTACCTTGCAATTAGCAGATAGATTAGGATTTGCATTACAAAATTATTACACAGAATCCACGCCAGTACTGGATTTGCAAAATGGATTGTTTTGCGCCATGGCTGACATTCAACATGGTTATTATTGTACTGAAGCCAATGCTAAGTTACTGTCGGAAATATTTTTATCGGATGAAAATCAAATAGTCAATGCCAATTTAAATCAACAAAGAAGAAAAGAACTTTTGGCTATTTGTTTGCAATATATACACTTACATATACCGCATATGGGCGAATTAAAAAGTGTAGAGATTCTGCATGAAATACTAAGCTAGAATTGGTTTATTGCCCATTATTTTTTCTATTTTCAAAAGTACAGCTGAAGTCAATTTAGGCAAGGCATCCAATGATTTTAGATTTTCAATGAGTTGTTCTTTTTTAGTAGCACCTAAAATAACAGTAGATACATTTGGATTAGTTGCACACCAAGCCAGACTTAATTGCGCCAAACTGATGTCTAATTCTTTTGCCAATGTAGCTAACTTTTTTACTTTATCTATCTTGTCTTTATGCAACCATCTATCCACTAAAAATCCCATACCTTTTGTATCAAACCTCGAATTTTTTGGAATGCCATCATTGTATTTACCAGTCAATAAACCAGTTGCTAAAGGACTCCAAATGGTAGTACCCATGCCAACATGTTGAAAGATGGGTAGGTATTCATTTTCTATTTTTTCACGTTCAAATAAATTGTATTGTGGTTGCTCCATGGTTGGACCAATGATGCGATATTTTTCGGCGATTCGATGTGCTTCCATGATTTCTACACCACTCCATTCACTAGTGCCCCAATACAAAATTTTTCCTTGTTGTATTAAGGTATTCATTGCCAATACCGTTTCTTCGATGGGTGTATTTTTATCGGCTCGGTGACAAAAATATAAATCTAAATAATCTACTTGCAATCTTTGTAATGCCTCATGACATCCTTCTATCACATGCTTTCTACTCAATCCCATTTGATTGGGTTTATTCTTTTCACCTCTCCAACCAAAGAAAACTTTGCTACTAAGAATATAACTTGTTCTATCCCATTTTTTCTTGTGCAATACACGTCCCATCATTTTTTCACTTTCGCCCAAAGCATACACTTCCGCATTGTCAAAAAAATTAATACCTTGATCATAGGCAATACCCATCAACTCTTCAGCACGTTTATCATTAATTTGTTTATGAAAACTAACCCAACTTCCAAATGAAAGTGCACTGATTTGTAAGCCTGATTTTCCGAGATTTCTGTATAGCATATTTTTTAAATTTAAGGAATGTACATTTTGTGGTAAAGCTAAATAAATATTCTGCAAACGAGGAAAATGAGTTTTCGAAATTAGGTGTAAGTTGTAAGGCGTAAGTTGTAAGGCGTAAGTTATAAGTCGTAAGTTATAAGTCGTAAGGCATAAGTTGTAAGTTTTTCCGTCTCCGCAGATTTGTTCTATGCACTAATTAGGTATGCGGCTTAAAGTTTGTAAGGCATACTGCGGGTTAATTAACAACGATTTGCTTAAAAATGTTTATACTTTTTTGTCTTTTACAATTTCCAATTTAAAGTCTCTTATTCGCCTTTTTTTTAATCTAGCTGAAACTTTTATTGTATAATAACCATAAGTATATTTTTCATCGCCAATATGGTCAATTGATTGACCTACTCGTGAAATGGCTCTTAATTTTCCAATGAATCTATCACTTACAATGGTAATTCTGTAACCCGGGCCGTTGTAAAATGAATATATCGGAACATAAGGAATGGTATCACCAGATAAAATTCCTCGAAAGCGAAACAAACCACTATCCGTATAAATGCCTAAACTTGAAATACCTGTTTTGCCAACATTTACTATTCTAACAAATAGCTTTTGTTCTTGTGAATTATTAATAGAACTTTCTTGGACATAATCCATGTTGTAAAATCATCTTCCACATGATGATATCAATAAGATTAATATTGGCAGAAATAAATACAAATTTTTCATAGTCTTAAGGATTTAATACTGACCACTATTCTAATACTTCGCCCCACTCACCCCAATATTTTCAATCGGATGCCAAGTTGTTTTTATTTCTTGTACATCCATAATCAAATATGGATTTTCATTTTCTGCTTTAAACCAATCTTTATTCCAAACAAAACTACGTTTCACATTCATAGAAGATAGTTCGGCAATGGCTTTTATTTCGGCTGCATTTTCTCTACAATAAATGATCGCGTTCACATCCATATGCGAAGCAAAATGCGTATGCAATTCCTTACTGGTTCCTGTTAATATATTGACCACACCTGCTGCTAAGTCAGATGTAGCAAGCACTTCAGCGAAGGTAATACTACACAATGGTTTGCTTTCGGATGCTAAAACCACACAAGTATTTCCACCAACTATAATGGGAAGTATAGCCGAAATCAATCCAAGTAAAGACGTATTTTCATCTGCAATAACACAGACAACGCCCGTTGGTTCGGGCACTGAAAAATTAAAATGAGATGTAGCAACAGGATTTACAGATCCAAATAATTGTTGGTATTTATCGCACCAACCACTGTAATAAACACAACGATCTATGGCAAGTCGGACTTCCTTTTCTGCACTTGATTTTGTAGATCCTTGCAACAGGAGTTCAGCAACAAATTGTGCTTTTCTTCCTTCTAATATTTCTGCAATGCGATAGAGTATTTGTCCGCGATTAAATGCAGCTCGCCCACTCCAACCTTCAACTGCTTTGCGTGCAGCCACTACTGCATTTCGAAAATCTTTTCTAGACGATAAACACATATTCGCAATTACTTGCTTCTGCTTATTTTCTAGTTTATAATATCGACCACTTTCTGTTCGTGGAAATGCACCACCGATAAATAGTTTGTATGTTTTTAAAATTTCCATTTTTATATTTTTACTTCAGATTCATTTTTGTTCTTACACTAATGCATTCATAGCAACACCAATTAAAAATGTACATAAGGCAGTAATCCATGTACACCACCTTCTCTGCCAAATCCACTTTCTTGGTAACCACCAAATGGCGATGTAGGATCAAATTTATTATAGGTATTTGCCCATACCACACCTGCTCTTAATTTAGTAGTCAGGTTAAATATTTTACTGCCTTTATCTGTCCACACGCCAGCACTTAAACCATAAGGAATATTGTTCGCTTTTTCAATCACTTCTTCAATGGTTCTAAAAGTTTGTATAGTGAGTACTGGTCCAAAAATTTCTTCTTGTACGATGCGGTGACTTTGTGCAGTATGCAGAAATAAAGTAGGCTTGCAGAAATAACCTTGACTCGGCAAGGCACAATTGGTTTGATACATTTCAGCACCTTCAGCCAATCCAATTTTGATGTAGTTATTAATTTTTAATAGTTGCTCTTTCGAATTGATTGCACCGATGTCGGTATTCTTATCCATCGGGTCTCCAATGATTAAAGTCTTCATTCTATCCTTCAATTTTTGTATCACTTTATCTGCAATATTTTCTTGCACAAACAATCGTGATCCAGCGCAACAAACATGCCCTTGATTAAAAAATATACCATTCACAATTCCTTCCAAAGCTTGGTCGATTGGTGCATCATCAAAAATGATATTTGCAGCTTTACCACCCAATTCTAACGTGACTTTTTTATTGCTTCCTGCAACAGCTTTTTGAATATATTTTCCGACTTCTGTACTACCAGTAAATGCAATTTTATTCACCAACGGATGATTCACCAAAGCTGCACCAGCATCACCAAAACCAGTAACTATTTGCACCACACCATCGGGCAAACCAGATTCTTGAATAATCTCTGCAAGTTTCAAAGCTGTAAGTGGCGTGCTTTCTGCTGGTTTTAAAACAACAGTATTTCCAGTAGCCAATGCAGGTGCTAATTTCCAAGCAGCCATTAGCAAAGGAAAATTCCAAGGAATAATTTGTCCTACTACTCCTACTGGTTTTGGTTTTCGATTCGGAAATGCATAATCTAATTTGTCGGCCCAACCTGCATAATAAAAGAAGTGATTCGCAGCCAAGGGTATATCAATATCTCTACTTTCTCGAATTGGTTTTCCGCCATTCATGGTTTCGATAACGGCAAATTCTCGTGCACGTTCTTGTATCATGCGAGCGATACGATAAATATATTTTGCTCTTTCTTTAGGTTCCGTTTTGGACCAAGATTCAAATGCTTTGTTTGCCGATTTTACAGCTACATCTATATCCTTTTCATTGCCTTTTGCAATAGACGCAATTTTCTTTTCTGTTGCAGGATTGATGGTATCATAATATTGTTTGCTTTGTGGCTTGACAAATTTCCCATTAATAAATAAATCGTATTGTGCTTTCAAATCAATATGTGAAGTATTTTCTGGTGCAGCATCATAGCTTGCAAAGGTTTTTTTTATTTTGGACATTTTGATAATTTGAAGATTTGGTAATTTGAAGATTTGAAAATGGAGAAGTTCGAATTTGACCTTTGGAATTTTGAATATAGAATTTAATCTTTACTGATATAGTTCATACTATAATAAGCCCCATATTTTTCTTTGCCTAGCTGAAGAATAATATCATTTGCCAAACTACTTGCGCCAAATCTAAACCACTCATTGCTCATCCATTTTTCGCCCAATGTTTCGTACAACATCACTAAATAATTCAAGGCAGATTTGGATGTTGAAATGCCACCAGCTGGTTTCATCCCAATCATAATACCTGTAGCATCGTAATGATCTTTAATGGCTTGCAACATTACCAATGTAACAGGCATGGTGGCTGCGGGTTGAATTTTTCCAGTGGAAGTTTTAATAAAATCGGCTCCTGCATGGATGGCTATATCGCTGGCTTTGCGAACATTATCTAAGGTTGATAATTCACCGGTTTCTAAAATTACTTTTAATCTGGCAGGTCCACATGCTTCTTTGATAGCGGCTATTTCGTCAAATACAAAGTTATAATTGCCTTGTAAAAATTCACCACGACTAATCACCATATCCACTTCGTCGGCTCCATTCGCAACCGCCATTTTTGTTTCTTCTATTTTTACTTTTCTACTTGAATTGCCACTTGGAAATGCAGTGGCTACGGAGGCGATTTTGATTCCTGAATTTACCAATGCACGCTTGGCAGTTTTTACATGATTGACATAGACACAAACTGCAGCAACGGTTGGTAAACCTGCTATATCATCCGCAAGATGTTGGGCTTTATAACACATTTGTTTCACCTTGCCGACCGTATCTTTTCCTTCCAAAGTAGTAAGGTCTATCATATTCAAAGCAAGTTTGAGTCCTTCTAGTTTACTTTCTTTTTTAATGCTTCGAGTCATCAAACGAGCAACTCTTTCTTCCACACCAACTTGATCAATGGTGGGTGATTGTATTTGTAATACCATGCTTCAAAAATAAGTGCTTTTATTGAGAATGAGAACGCACTAAAGTCTATTTGAAACTTTTCAATTACTTCTTTCAAATCTCTACTGGAAATTTCTTAAGCAAAAAACAACCTATGGTATGTTTACATATTACGGACATATATCAGATTTATCGGACATTTATCGGACATTTTGTGCGTTTATCGGACATTTAACGATAGATATATTTTGTCGTTTTCTTATCTCCTTGTTTAATTAGAATTGCTTTCTCAACCAATTCTATCAGATCCCTTCTAGCAGTTCTTTCATTAATTGTATATCTTTTTACATAGTCAGATGTTACGATTTCCCGTTTTGATTTAAAATAAATAAGGGCATCTAATTGTCTATCATTTAATTTTAAAATACGCAAATTTTCAGTATCGTAAATGTCTTTTCTTAACTCTATTGAAATATCACTAGAGTCGTAACTAAAAACTGGTTCTGGAATGCCAGCTTGCTTACATTCTCTAAAAATTTTTATTGTTCCTCGTCCCCAAGACTCAATGTAACCACTGCGAAACAAGGCATTTGCAATGTCTGGATTGTACGGTCGAGAAGCATGTTTTTCAAATAAGTTTTTAACTGTCCAGTTGTCGGGTAATTGACCTTCATTCCAAATAATAAATTTGTCGCTATAAACGCTGATTTGAATAGGAATACTACCCGAATAATCTTTATGTGCAATTGCATTTAATAAGGCTTCACGAACCGCATCTTTTGGATATTCAAATGTTTCAACTCTATTAATTCCTTCATAACTAATCGCAGCCTTGATATATTTGGTAAAAAGCAAATCTATTGTTTTCTCAATTTGCTCAAATAAATTACCATGTATTTCATCTTGAAATTTTAAATCATCATCTGTTTCAAAATAACCCATTTTGATGTATGCACCAGTTACAAAACTCTCAGGATTAGCGTGGAATAAAAGAATGGCAGCACGTTTTAAAAAACCACTCTCCTTTAGTTGTAAATTTTCAAGAAGGTGTTCGTTGCTATCGGTTAAAATATCTTCTTCAATACGTTGGCTTTTGATGGCACGTTCACGAAAAAAATTTAATGTTTCTTGTTTTAAATCGCAGGCAGAAACCTTTGGAATTGGCACTCCATCCCAGCGTTTCCCTTTTTTCTGTAACAAAAATTTGTCTAATGCTGCACCTTTTAATTCTTGTTTAGTACTACCACTTCTGTAATGGTATTGCCCTTTGTAATTAACTGGATAAGGATAGCCTTCAACAATTATTTCAATAAAATTGCCATTGGTTGAATGATGCAAATTCACATCAATCAAAATCCCCAAAACATCTCTCACTTTGTTAGGTATTTCCTCCAATAATCTTTTTGAATCTGCTACACCAACCACATTTCCAGTATCGTCTTTCCCAATAAAAATATGGCCACCATTCGCATTTGCAAAACCACATATCCACTTTAGATATTCGTCTCGCCAACTTTGTTTGTATTCTATATTTTGAGATTCAGACATTATTTAATTTTTCATTTTTTTCTTGTGTCAATAAGAGTTTGTTTTTTTGATTATTTTATGTAAGGACAAAAGAACAAAACATTCTTTGTAGCGACAATTTAAATTTACTCTTCTTCTAAGCGAGTTCAATTATCCAATCATCATGCATTAGATTTGCAGCACAAAAATAAATAGCCATGAAATTAGTAACCCATATCGTGCAGCAAGAAGCTCAATTAGCTATCGTGCACAATAATCGTTTGTATAATATTAAAAAAATAAATAACACACTTCCATATACCATGAAGGGTTTGTTGAATGATTGGGAAAATCAAATTGGTATATTCAAAAAAATAGATCAAGAAATTAAAGAAGGCAAATACCAATCGGATGCGATGTTTGAAAATGCGAACATTATTGCACCAGTAAATGAACCTACGAGTTGCAGAGATGGTTATGCATTTCGTCAACATGTAGCGGCAGCACGTCGCAATCGCAAGGTCGATATGATTCCTGAGTTTGATCAATATCCCATTTTTTATTTTACCAATCACAATGCTGTACAAGGTCCTGGCGATATAGATTGCATGCCAGACCATTTTCAAAAATTAGATTTTGAATTAGAAGCGGCGATAGTTGTTTGTAAAAAAGGAAGAAATATTACTGCTGCTGAAGCAGATAATTATATTGGTGGTTATATGATTATGAATGACATGAGCGCAAGGACTTTGCAAATGGAAGAAATGTTGCTCAATCTCGGACCTGCAAAAGGAAAAGATTTTAGTACAGTGATAGGACCAATATTGGTTACCACCGATGAATTGGAACATTTGAAAGTGCCATGTAAACCAAATCATACGGGCAATGCGTATAATTTAGAAATGACATGCACCGTGAATGGTATAGAAGTGAGCAGAGGAAATGTGGCTGATATGGATTGGACATTCGCAGAAATACTAGAGCGTTGTGCTTATGGTGTAGACATATTACCAGGTGATGTAATTGGCAGTGGCACAGTGGGTACAGGTTGTTTTTTAGAATTGAATGGAACAGGATTATTACAGGACCCTGCTTACAAAGTGCAATGGTTACAACCCAATGATGTAGTAGAAATGAAGATTGATATGCTAGGTCATTTGCGGAATACGATTAAAAAAGTAGATACAGATTTTTCTATTTTGGCATTGAAAAAATAATAACTGAATGGATGGAGGAAGGCTTCGCTCAAAGCGAAGCCTTCCTTTTCTTTTTTATGTAACCCTTATCCATCAACGTTTGTTAAGTATTATTTTTATTATTAAATGAAAAATGAACATTTAATTTTAGTCTTGAATTTTAACGAGTCGTTTTAGTTATGAAATTATATCTTTGCCGCAATTTAAAAATATGAGAAAATACTTTTTTACCCTAGTTGCCTTATTATTTGTAGCCACTACGCAAGGCCAAAGCACTTCCAATGACGCAAAAAAATCTTATGCAAAACCTTCACGCGACTATACGATGTTGCAAATTGGGTATGAAAATTGGTTGAATGCGCCAGATAGCATTAAGATTGGCGGATTAGGAAGAGCTTTCAATATCTACCTTTGCTATGATTTTCCAATTGCAAAATCAAACTTTAGTTTCGCGGCTGGTGCTGGTTTAGCATCCAGTAATATTTATTTAAAAGACCAAACAGTTGTATTGACCGATACAACCGCTACGGTTAGTTTCATTCCAGAAACGGAGTCGTATAAAAAATATAAATGGACAACTACTTATTTGGAACTTCCATTTGAACTTCGCTTCTTTTCAAATAAAGAGAATAGAAATAAAGGTTTTAAAGCTGCCATTGGCTTGAAGGTTGGTACATTGCTTTCGTCACATACCAAAGGAAAACGCACCTACAATAGCAAACCAATTATTGAAAAAGTAAGTACAAAAAGATATGTAGAAACCTACCGTTATGCAGCAACATTGAGATTGGGTTATGGTAATTTTTCTGTGTATGGTGCATATAGTATCAGTAATTTATTTCGTGTAAATGCTGGTCCTGAAAATGTTAGACCTTACCAAATTGGTATTTGCTTGAGCGGCTTGTAAGCGATAAGGAAATATTTTTAGTTGATATAAAAGGGATGCCCTTTATAAGCACATGTATTGCGGCAACGATTGTAGTGGAAATCCTTATTGCGGCGAAGCAAGCAAAAAGATTGGAACGGAAAGCGTGTGTGCCGCCCTGTTGTAGCATTCATTTTTTTTCAAAAAATTCGCTATGTATCTAATCTTACGCACTAATTTTTACACAGCACAATGCGTATTCCAACAAATAACTTGATGTATATTTGCCGGCATGTTAGATAAGCTAGAAGCCATCAAAGGGCGATTCGATAATATTGGTGTTTCGCTTTCCAACCCTGAAGTTGTATCCGATCAAAAAAGGTTTTCACAACTCAGTAAAGAATACCGTAAACTGGAACATATTGTGGAAGGATATTTGCAATACAAAAACTGTATTGAGGAAATATCTTTCTGTAAAGAAATTTTGGAACAAGAAAGCGATGTTGAATTGCGAGATATGGCAAAAACAGATCTCGTTAAATTGGAAGAAAAAAAGGAGCAATTGGAAGAAGAAATTCGGAAAATGCTTATTCCTAAAGACCCACAAGATGAAAAAAATGTAGTGCTTGAAATTCGTGCTGGTACTGGTGGCGATGAAGCTAGTCTATTTGCTGGCGACCTCATGCGTATGTATACTCGCTATTGCGAAGCACGCGGTTGGAAGGTAAGTCTTTTAGATCAAAATGAAGGTACAGCAGGCGGCTATAAAGAAGTTGTTTTAGAGGTAGTTGGTGATGATGTATATGGCGTGCTGAAATACGAAAGTGGTGTACATAGAGTACAACGTGTGCCTGAAACAGAAGCTAGTGGACGAGTTCATACTTCGGCTACAACAGTGGCTGTGATGCCCGAAGCAGAGGAAGTTGATTTTGAATTGAAAGATTCGGATGTCAAAATGGAGACAGCAAGAAGTGGTGGTGCCGGCGGACAAAATGTAAACAAAGTAGAGACCAAAGTAATATTAACCCATGTGCCTACAGGTACTGTTATTACTTGTCAAACCGAACGTTCCCAATTGGGTAATCGCGACAAGGCAATGACGATGATGCGGACTAAATTATATGAAGAAGAAGTTCGTAAACATGAAGAAGCAATTTCTAAACATCGTAAATCTATTGTAAGCAGTGGTGATCGTTCGGCGAAAGTGAGAACCTATAATTGGCCGCAAGGAAGGATTACAGATCATCGCATTGGTAAGACTATTTATAACCTAGACTCTTTCGTGAATGGAGATATTCAAGAGATGTTGGATGCTTTGCAATTTGCGGAAAATGCAGAGAAAATGAAGGCTGGGGAAATGGTATAAACGACATGAACTAGTAAACAAGTAATTGACTGATTCTTGGCACATGAAATGCTTATTATCTGAGCGAAATAATATTTTAAAATAGACTTTTTAATTCTAAGGCAGATGAAAAAAATAATAATGATTACTTGCTGTTGTGTAGCCATGTTTGCGGCTTGCGATAAAATCAAATTAGATCAACTGCCTTCTTGGAATTCAGATTGGATTTTGCCTATTGTAAAGGCAACTTTAAAATTTGATGACATAAAGCAGTTCACGAAAAAAACAATTTCGTTTGATATTCCGGCTATTGATTTAGGTTATGCGGCTGGTGCAACTGTAAATGTTCCTGCAACTACCTTTGGTCAAATTGGGCCTTACAAACAGTCTTTCAATACTTTAATCAAAGCCATTTATTTTGATTCTTTGGAAATCAATATGGCGCTAAAGAATATTTTCCCCATTGCTATTGGCGCTGGTACGCATATCTCTTTTCGACGTTCGCCAAATACCGCCGACCCGAATAATTTAATTTATGAGCATATCGTTCCAAATGATATTTTACCAAACCAAGATTATAATTTTAATATCGTTGTGAACAATAATTTCATTGCTGATACGGTGTATATGTACCTCGAACAATTTTCAACACCAGGTGGTAATAATGTGGTTTTCAATTCTACACCAACTACTTTAAACGTCACATTATCGGTGATAGATATTCAGAAAGTAGAACTGTATGCTAACCAAACGGAAACGATAGAAGATACTGTGGGTGTGGCTATCAACGACAGTTTGAACCATACCATTAGCGATACAAGTTATACAGCCAAAGTAAATTTCTATGTAGAGAATGCATTACCAATGAATCAACAATTTCAACTGTATTTTTTGAGTGCTACTAACAATTCCATTATAGATTCTTTATTTACGAATCCATTTAATACAGCGGGTTGTAGTAGCGATGTGAATGGAACGCCAAGTAATATTAAATCGGATTCGACAAGTGTATTTATTGATAATGAAAGGGTGAAAAAAATACAAGGATGTAACAAGGCAGTTATTCATTTTATATTTGATACCAATGGCTATGCGCCTCCTTTTGTTACAGCAAATGATAGCAGTTATTTTTCCATTCAGCTAACGGGAGATTTACACATCAGTTTTAATCTGCATAATTTATAAAAATGAAAAAACTAGTTTTCTTCATTTGTTCTTTGTTTCCATTTTTGATGGCAAATGCACAAATCAATTTTAGTACATTGAATGATCCACTTTGGAAAAATATGGGAGCAACTAGTTTGCCATCTTTACTCAGTAGTGATATGCACAAAGGAGAAATAGATCCTTTCTCGATGTATGGTGGCATCAGCAATAATTTTTTATCGGTCAATCAATTGCAACAATTTTCCGAATCTGGAAATTTAAGCAACGATTACTTAGACCATTTACTGCTCAAGGCAAATAATCAAAATGTGCTATGGGTTGGTGCAGATATTCCTGTCCTGAATATTTTTTTTAACGTCAACAAAAAAAAGCATAAACCATTTCTAAGCTTTGGAGTTGGTATAAGAGAGAAGGCAGATTTTAATTTCAATTTTAATAAAAATATTTTGTCTTTATTGTATCAAGGCAATAAGCAGTTTGCGGATCAAACTGTCAATCTTTCACCCGAAATAAATTTTCTGATGTACAATGAAATATTTGTTTCGGCAGCAGCACAATTTACATTGCACAACAAGTTAGACAAGCGAAAAACTATGATTTTGAAACCAGCAATTCGTTTGCGTTACTTGACTGGAATTGCTAGTTTATATATGCCTCATGCGGACATAGATATGTTTACACAGGCACAAGGCAAGTATATTGATTTTACATCCAACTTTGAAGCCAATATGTCTACGGTTATTGATACGCCTACATTTAAGGATTTCTCGATGCAAAGCAATTCACTCAACTTTCAACAAATGATGAAAGGTGCTGGCAAAGGTTTTGGAACAGATATTGGTGCTACATTGGTTGTGAAAAAAAACATACAAATTCATGTAGCCTTGGTAGACATAGGTAGTATTCGTTTTACAAAAAATACAATCAATTATACCAAGGATACGACCTATCGTTATGAAGGATATAAGCTAAATACTTTGGGTGAGTCGCAAGATTCAACCTTAAGCTTTTCGGATATTGAAACATGGATACATCCAGATATAAGCTACAATGCGTACACCATGCCACTTGGAACTAAAATGATTTGGAGTGCCTCTTATGGTATACATCCAAAAGTGAGAAAAAAAGTGTCGTATGATGTGCATACCTTTTTTGCAACTTATGTACAAGGCTTTAGAAATTATTTGTCCACTACAAAACGACCAGCATTAAACATTGGTTATAATTATTCCTTCCATAATGCAATCAATACAGGCGCAAATATCACCTTGGGTGGATTGAATAAAGTAATGGGTGGTGCACATCTGTCCTTGCGTTTAGGTGTTTTTAAAATTGGACTAGCTTCCAATAATTTATTGCCATTACTCACCACCAAAGCTGGACATGGTTCAGATTTTAATTTCGCGATGGGGTTTTATTTTTAAGGTGAAAGTTTAGATATCTATAAAATTCTTTCTCTTTCCCTTTCTCCTCTATTTCCCCGTATAATTATGCGGCGTAATTTTTTTCAATTCCTTTTTTACTGCATCTTTTATGTTTAAAGAATCAATAAAAGTATGCATGCTGGCTTTATTTATTTTGTCAGAACCTCTAGTCAATGCTTTCAATGCTTCATAAGGTTTTGGAAAATTTTCGCGTCGTAAAATGGTTTGAATCGCCTCTGCAATCACTACCCAATTTTGTTCTAAATCGCTTTGTAATTTATCGGTATTGACTATCAATTTATGCATGCCTTTGGTAAGGGATTTAAAACCCAAAATGGTATGTGCTAATGGTACACCCATATTTCGAAGTACCGTAGAATCGGTGAGGTCGCGTTGTAAACGAGAGATAGGAAGCTTAGCCGATAGATGTTCAAATAAGGCATTGGCGATACCAAAATTTCCTTCTGCATTTTCAAAATCGATCGGGTTCACTTTATGCGGCATGGCAGAACTACCTACTTCATTTGCATTTACTTTTTGTTTAAAATAATCCATAGAAATGTAGGACCATATATCGCGGCTATAATCTATGAGTATAGTATTGATTCTTTTTAAAGCATCGAATTGCGCAGCCAATGAATCGTAATGTTCTATTTGGGTGGTGTATTGCATGCGTTTCAAGCCTAGGGTTTCGTTCACAAAATGATTGGCGAATTTTTTCCAATCTGTTTTTGGATAGGTCACGTAATGCGCATTAAAATTACCTGTAGCCCCACCAAATTTTGCAGCAAAAGGAATGGCATTTAATAAGCGCATTTGATTTTCAAGTCGCTCTACAAACACCATTATTTCTTTGCCCAAGCGTGTAGGAGATGCAACTTGTCCATGTGTGCGAGCCAGTAAAGGTAGTTTGTCCCATTGCTTAGCCATACTTTTTAAGGTTTGGATAATGGATTGAATTTGCGGTATATATTCTTGTTGCAGCGCATCTTTCCAAAGTAGTGGAATGGCCGTATTATTAATGTCTTGGGAGGTTAAACCAAAATGTATCCATTCTTGGCAAGTACTCATTTTTAGTGCAGTCAATTTTTCTTTCAAAAAATATTCAACTGCTTTCACATCATGGTTTGTAATTTTTTCAATGTCTTTAATTTTTTGGGCATCTTCAACTGAAAATTCTGTGTGTATTTTTCGTAAGGCTTTTTTATGAGCAACGCTTAATGTGAAAAATTTTGCTTCACTCAAGGCAATAAAATATTCTATTTCTACATAGGTACGATAGCGGATGAGTGCATACTCCGAAAAATAATTAGATAAGGAAGACAACTGTTTTTGGTAACGACCATCAATTGGCGAGATTGCTTGTAGCGCATTGGACATAGTAAAAAATATTTTCGGGCAAAGTTAATTGCTGTTTGTAATAAATGAGCAAAACTTAATCGCTCTTGAATGAATACTGTAATTAGGAAGAAATCCTATAAGGTATTCAAAACCTGATAGGATTAGCTTTTGGAATATTAGTGAATGATAATTTTTTTTTGCTTTATAATATCCTTATTTTTTTTCTGTGAATAATCTTGAAAATTATATTTAACCCACATTTTTATTTCAACTTCGGAAGCTTGACGGGCGTAGTCAAACTCCATTGGATAAGCATTCATAAAGTTTGCCAAACTATCTCCTTCTAGATGCGTGAGTTTTCCAACCATTTCAGTGGAATATTTTGAATCAATAAACTTTTGTTGTTCGGTATGGATGATTTGATTTTGGAATTTACGGAGGTTTTTATATTTTTTAGAAAATTTTTGATAGACCGAAGTGATGGGCGTAAAAACGGATTTGGCTTGCTCATAGTCAAAAGCATCTTTATAAATGGAGGCTCGATGGACAGAATCTTGTTGGTATGCAGAAAGCCCACGTCGAATCGTAATATTATTTAATTGTATGGTTTTTAAGGTCAGTAAAATTTGTTGCGGAATATTGTCAAAGCTTGGTCTGAGTTGTATCATTTTATTTTTATAGCCCACATAAGTAAATAAAATATCATCACCTGCTTTTCCTATTATGCTAAAGTTGCCTTGCTCATCAGAAAAACTACCTGTATGCGTTGCTAGATTTTCTATGCTAACTGGACTCAATATTTGTATAGTGTTGGAATCGAATATTCTTCCTTTCAAGGTAATCTGTGCATGTGTTTGCAACCCAACAAAACAAAGGAAGATAATAAAGATTTTTTTCACGCCGCAAAAATAGGGTATTTGTTTGCTGTAAAAAGCAAGATGGATAATGTATGTGTTTGGCTTATGTTAAAATTGGAAGTGAAGAGAATCATTGTGTAGACAATAAAGCCTTACTCCTGCCAGCTACATTAACTAGGAAGTTCTACAAAACATCTTTGGTTTCAAAGTTTCATTTTTTTACTTTCAACCAATTGACTGATTCAGTTTGCTGAAACAAAATAATATTTCTTCGAGTGAAGATGCCACTAAGAATGTGTGATGCATTGAGTTTGCTGAATTCAAAGAGAGAACTTATATTTGATAAAAATCTTGTAAGATGAACGCAGCAGAAATCAAGCTAGAACTTATTCGTAAAATTGATTTATTAGAAAGAAAGCAACTGAATGAATTAACAGGTGTTATCGATAATATGATTCATGGACAATATGATAATGATGATTGGGAACTGTTAAGTTTGGAGGAGAAAAATGGGATTCTTGATGCTATGCAGGATTTGAAAAAAAATGGTGGTATTGAGCATAGTGCCGTGTTAGCAAAAGTTAGATCAAGAATTGCAAATGCCTAAAGTGATTATATGGTCTAGACAGGCTGACATTGATTTAATGCAACTAACAGAGTATCTTCTAAATAATTATGGCGCAAGAAAAGCCGATGATTTTATTGACTTAGTGGAGGAATTCACAAATGAAATTTCTAAGAATCCGCAAACGTATCGCATGATTAGTAAGAAACTAAAGGTTCATAAATGTGTTGTGACCAAACAAAATTCTTTGTATTATCATGAGATAGATAATCATGTAGAAATAATCCGATTGTTTGATAATCGTCAGGATCCAAAGAAACTACAGTTCTAATTGTTCAAAAATCTTAGTTTCTTAAGCCATCTAAATAATATATTAAGTTCTACAAAATACCCTTCATTTTCTAACTTCATTTTTTGCTTTCAACAAATTGAATCATTCTGATTGCTATTATCAAAGCATTATTACTTCTGAGCGAAGACATCGTAGAACTTGAGTTATTCTAAAATATAAAGTGATATTCTTCAGGAAGCACATAAAAAATTTGGTTTGGCAACCTATCTTATATAGCCTGAGGAGCTTGAAATTAAAGGGTTTCAGCCATTACCACTATTTCCAAAAAGTGTGAAAGTGCTGTTAAAATAAAGAATACTAAATAATTTAAAGCGTATGCAATTTTCATTTTAGTACTTTTGTCCGCTTTACTAGAATTTACATGATTGAATTAATAGACAAGAAAAAACTTCCACGACATGTCGCCATCATTATGGATGGTAATGGACGTTGGGCAAAAGAGCGTGGACGCGATAGATTGTTTGGACATCAACATGGTGTTATCAGCGTGCGTGAAATGGTGGAAGGTTGCGCTGAAATTGGCGTAGAGTATTTAACCTTATACGCTTTCTCTACAGAAAATTGGAATCGTCCAGAATCGGAAGTGCAAGGATTAATGGAATTATTAATTAGCACCATTCGCAAAGAAGCCGAAACCCTGCATAAGAATGGGGTTCGTTTATATGTAATCGGTGACTTTGCAAGTTTACCACAAGTTTGTATAGATGAATTAGAAGAAGCCATGAATATTACAGCTGGTAATACGAAACTAAATTTAGTACTCGCATTGAGTTATAGTTCTAAATGGGAAATAACAGAAGCCGTTAAAAAAATAGCACAGCAAGTTAAAAATAATACACTTGCTATTGAAGATATTAAAGAAGAAACCATCAAACAAAATTTAGCAACTGCTAATTTCCCTGATCCTGAATTGATGATAAGAACTAGTGGCGAACACCGGATTAGTAATTTTTTGTTGTATCAATTGGCTTATGCCGAACTTTATTTCACCCATACACATTGGCCCGATTTTCGAAAAGAAAATTTGTATGAAGCCTTATTAAATTATCAAAATCGTGAACGCCGTTTTGGCAAAATAAGCGAACAACTTAAGTAAGCATGAATAGAACAATCTATCGAATTTTTTGTATAGCCCTTTTTTCACTTTCTACAGGTTTGGCATCAGCACAAATTGGTTTGCAAACAAAGAAGGAAAAGACAAAATTTTTGGCGACAAATAATGAATACACCATTGGCGGTATTTCAGTAAGTGGAATTAAATATTTAGATGAAGAATTACTTATCTCTATTTCTGGCCTTTCACTTGGTGATAAAATTAAATTACCGAATGATCCTCAAATAGCCAAGGCCATTCAAAACCTTTGGAAGCAAAATTTATTTGCCAACATCGACATTAATATAGATAAAATTCAAGGGGATAAAATATTCTTAGATATTCATATTTTGGAACGTCCTCGACTTTCAAAATATAATTTTAAAGGGATTAAAGACAATGATGCCAAGGAATTGAAAGAAAAAATTAATTTAGTAAAATCTAAAGTCGTTACAGAAGCCATTAAGCAAAATGCTCTAGAGAAAATAAAGAAATTCTACAGCGAGAAAGGCTATACAAACGTTTCTGCACAAGTGATAGAAAGAGAAGACACGGCATTTTTGAATACCGTTATTTTAAACTTTATTGTAGACAAAGGACAAAAGGTAAAAATAAATCAAGTCAATATTTTTGGGAATGATAACGCCAATACAGCCAAATTAAAAAAGAGCATGAAGGGCAGTAAAGAAATGTCACGCATTTCTTTATACAGTGCAAATAATGAAAGTGTATTTGGTGAAGTTAAGAATACCTCTTTCAAAGATTATTTAAAAGATAAAGGCTTTCTTTCTTTATCCAAAACTTTACAAGCATTAGATCCATATTTCAGATACAGTGTTTTTTCAGCATCAAAATTCAATGCAAAAAAATATGAAGAAGATAAATTGAATATCATTGAATACTATAATTCTATTGGTTATCGTGACGCAGCTATATTGGCCGATACTCTATATACTGCCTCTAATGGAAATATGAATATTGATATACGAGTGGATGAAGGTCATCAATATTATTTCGGAAATATTGAATGGTTGGGCAATACAAAATATACCAGTGCAGAATTAAATAAAATGGTAGGTATCAAAAAAGGCGATACTTATAATCAAGAACTGCTCAATAAAAGAGTTGGGAAGGTGCCTACACAAGATGCAGATGATATTGGATCTTTATATTTAGATGATGGTTATTTGGCATTTAATACAGAAGTATCCGAAAAATCTATCTCTGGAGATACGATCAATTTTGAAGTTAAAATGATTGAAGGGGAACAATACACTTTACGAAATATTAATATTTCCGGAAATGATAAAACCCACGAACATGTTATTCGTAGAGAGTTACGAACCTTACCTGGTAATAAATTTAGTAGAGCAGATATTATTCGTTCACAAAGAGAGATAGCCAATTTAGGATTTTTTGATGCAGAGAAAATTGGTATACAACCAGTACCGCACAATGATGGTACCGTTGATATTAATTATACTTTGACAGAAAAATCGGCAGATCAATTGGAGCTACAAGCTGGATTTGGTGGAGGTCTTGGTATTACCGGAACGGTTGGTGTATCCTTCAATAATTTCGCATTGAAAAATATAGGTAAATTAAAACAATGGGATCCACTTCCGATGGGGGATGGACAAAAATTATCTATACGTGGACAAGCAAATGGAAAATGGTATAACTCCATCACAGCTGGGTTTACAGAACCTTGGTTGGGTGGTAAAAAACCAAATGCATTATCCATTAATTTATATCGAACGTTCTTCGCAGGTAATTTTGGATCTACTACCACAGGACACATGACTACCTTAGGCGCAGGTGCTACATTGAGCAAGCGTCTTCGTTGGCCTGATGACAATTTTGTACTTTCTTATGGTTTGAATTACCAATTGTACAATATTAAAGACTATACATTCTTTGAAGATTTTACAAAAGGAATGGCAAATAATTTAAGCCTAAAAATAAATTTAGGTCGCTATTCAGTTGATCAACCTCTATTCCCTAGAAGTGGATCTAATATTTCTTTGAGTGGACAATTCACAGCACCTTATTCTTTGTTCAGTGATAAGGATTATTCAACAATGCCGGCTTCCGAAAAATATAAATGGATAGAATATCATAAGTATAGATTTACGGCAGAATGGTATCAACGTGTAAAGGGTAATTTGATTTTAAAACTTGCTACCAAACATGGTTATCTAGGATATTATAATCCAAACTTGCAATCGCCATTTGAACGCTTCCAAGTTGGTGGTGATGGACTTTCAGGATTTACTATTTATGGTAGAGACATTATTGCTCAACGTGGTTATGAAGTGTATTCAGCTAGTGCAGGTTCAACCATTTTCAATAAATATGTAGCAGAAGTTAGATTCCCATTCTCCTTAAACCCTTCTTCCACCATTTATGGATTGGGCTTTTTTGAAGCAGCGAATGCATGGGATAATTTCAAAAGCTTTAATCCTTTCCAATTGAAGAGATCTGTTGGTTTAGGTGTACGTATCTTCTTGCCAATGTTTGGTTTGCTGGGACTTGATTATGGTTTAGGTGTTGATCGTTTAACACCTGGAACCAAATTTGGTCAAGCTACTAAATTTTCATTCATGCTCGGATTTGAGCCTGAATAATGAAATCCAAAAGACTAAAACTAAGTTAAACATGGATTGGTTTCAAAATTTCGTTGTTCATTTGTAGTCTGTAAAAAAAAATTTATAAACATGAAAAAAATAATCATTATTGCTGTCGTAGTATTAGCTTCTTTCCATACACAAGCACAACGTTATTGTGTGATAGATTCTAAATACATTTTAGAGAATTTGCCAGATTACAAACAAGCACAAACAAAATTAGATGAAGCATCTGCACAGTGGCAAAAAGAAATAGATGCAAAATTACAAGAGGTAGATCGTATGTATAAAGCTTATCAAGCTGAACAAGTGATGCTATCCGAAGAGATGAAAAAAAAGAGAGAAGAAGAAATAGTGAAGAAAGAAAAAGAGGCTAAAGAACTACAAAAAAAACGTTTTGGATTTGAAGGCGACTTATTTAAAAAGCGCCAAGAGTTAGTAAAACCCGTACAAGATAAAGTATATAACGCGATTCAAAAATTGGCATCTTCAAAAGCTTATGATGTCATCTTTGATAAGTCAGCTGATTTAAGTATTTTTTATTCCGATTCTAAGATCGATAAAAGCGATGATGTGCTCCGTGATTTGGGCGTTGCAGCCCCTTCAAAAAAGTAAGTCATCCAATAGGTACTTCTTATTAATTTTCTATATTTGCACACAATTTAAAAAAAACCTCCTTATTAAAAATGAAAAAACTATTTATCAGCTTTGCGCTTCTTTTGCTTACTTCTCTTTCTTTTGCGCAACAAAAAATTGGCTATATTAATTCTGAAGAATTGATTATGTCTATGCCAGAAGCAAAAAAGGCAGATGCAGAAATAAATGCATATGCAAAAACTTTCCAAGATCAATTAGCTTCTATGCAAAAAGAATTGGAAACAAAATACAAAGCATATACAGATGGTGTGAAAACCATGTCGGAGGCAATGAAAGATGTAAAAGAAAAAGAATTACAAGATTTGCAAAATCGTATTCAATCTACACAACAATCTGCTGAAGAAAAAATCGGAACAAAAAGACAAGATATGTTGAAACCAATCACCGAAAAAGCAGATAAAGCTATTCAAGCGGTTGCGAAAGAAAAAGGATATACTTATATTTTAGATGCTAGTGTGAATGGTGTGATTATTTACGCTACACCAACAGATAACATTATAGAGGATGTAAAAGCAAAATTAGGAATTCCTAAAACTGCACCAGCTGCAGCGCCAGCATCTACAGGCACACCTAAAAAATAATAAAGTAAAACTTACAAAATAAAAAGAACCGCTTCCATAAGAAGCGGTTTTTTTATGCAAAGTCATGTAGAATAAATAATTATGGAATCGAAATAGAAATAGTACAGTGTTATGAAACAATTGACTTATGTATTTTATACTTTTGCGCCACAAAAATAAAACATGACTTCATCTGAAATACGCCAACAATTTTTAGACTTTTTTCAATCTAAAGGACATACTATAGTACCTAGTGCACCTATCGTTGTTAAAAATGACCCGACATTAATGTTTACCAATGCGGGTATGAATCAATTTAAAGATTATTTTTTAGGTAATGAAATACCAAAAGCTTTACGCATTGCGGATACACAAAAATGTTTAAGAGTAAGTGGTAAGCACAACGATTTGGAAGAAGTAGGTGTTGATACTTATCACCATACCATGTTTGAAATGCTTGGTAATTGGAGTTTTGGCGATTATTTCAAGAAAGAAGCAATAGCTTGGAGTTGGGAGTTACTGACAGAGGTTTATCAATTGGATAAAGATAGATTATATGTGACCATTTTTGAAGGCGATGAAAAAGAAGGCATTCCAAAAGATGATGAGGCATTTGCCGAATGGAAAAAAATAGTACCTGAAGAGCGTATTTTGTTAGGGAATAAAAAGGATAATTTTTGGGAAATGGGCGACACAGGTCCTTGTGGCCCATGCACTGAAATTCATTTTGATTCAAGACCAGACGAAGAAAGAGAACAGATTGCTGGCAGTAAATTAGTGAATGCCGATCATCCGCAAGTAATAGAAATTTGGAATAATGTATTCATACAATTCAACCGAAAGAAAGATGGCTCATTAGAAGAATTACCTGCACGTCATGTGGATACAGGCATGGGTTATGAGCGATTGGTACGTGTGATACAAGGCAAAACTTCCAATTATGATACAGATGTATTTACGCCAACAATACAGAAGACGGAAGAAATTACACATACAAAATATACCAATGATGACTCTAAACAAGCCATTGCTTTTCGGGTTTTAGCCGATCATATTCGAGCCATTAGTTTTACGATTGCAGATGGACAATTGCCTTCAAACACAGGTGCAGGTTACGTGATACGAAGAATATTGCGTAGAGCGGTTCGTTATTATTATTCATTCTTAAATTATAAGCAACCTTTATTATATCAATTGCTTCCTATCATTGCGAACCAATTTGCTTCTGTTTTTCCAGAATTAAAATCACAAGAAGAGTTTGTGTCGAAAGTGATACTTGAGGAAGAAAATGGATTTTTGAGAACTCTGGACAATGGTTTGAAACGAATGGATGAAATCATGAACAATGATGCTGTAAAGACATCTTGTATTGCTGGTGCTGAGGCATTTGAGTTGAGCGACACATATGGTTTCCCATTAGATTTGACACAATTAATCGCTTCTGAAAAAAACTGGACAGTGGATGTGGATGGTTTTACGATTGAATTGCAAAAACAAAAAGATCGTTCGCGAAAGGCTGCAGTTGTTGATACCGAAGATTGGGTAGTATTGGATGAAACAGCGAAATGCATATCCAGCGCATACACCAAAACAGAAGTTACAACGAAAGTAATTAAATAT